>DAHWEX010000737.1 GCA_027326205.1 Actinomycetota bacterium | reverse complement strand
CCGGCGTCCGCGGCAGCAGACCGCCCTGCTGGACGGCGGCCGTAAGCCGCCGAGTTCACGTAACACCGGAAAAGCCAGCTCAAGCAGATATTTTGCACTTTTTTTTGATCTTTCGCAAACCAGGGATCATGCACGTCCAGGTGTGGGATGTCTCTCGGCCGTTGCGATCGGCGTTGCCAGCAGCTCATGGATCTGCATCATTGGTTGCATGAAAAAGCTCTGGATTGCGCTAACAGCAGCCGTCGCGAGTTCCCTGGTGCCGGCGGCCGCCGCGAGCGCGGCGACCGCGCACCGGTCCGCTGCCCCGTATGCCCCGGCGCTGGCGTCCTACCAGACCCTGGCGCAGAGTTACTCCGCTAAGCAAATTGTCGCCGGCAACTGGGCGGGTTACGCCAACAGCAGCCACGAGGGAAACGGGACCTGCCCCGTGGCGAATACCACGTACTCGCCGTCGCTGAACGCCGCCGTGCTGACCACGACCGGCCAGCCGACCACCGTCGCCACCGCCTGCGCGCACATCAGGTCACAGCACACCGTGCCCACCCGCGGCGACGTGGTCGAGGCGAAGATATGGCTGCCCGGCCTCGGCAGCGCCCGGACCTTCGGCGGCACCACCTACCCCGCGGGCACGCTGCTCGACTGGACCACCATGTGGACGAATGGCGCGAACTCCACGAACGGCGCGGAAAGCTGGCCCGCCGACACCGAGATCGACCCGGTTGAGACCCAGTACGGCGTGAACTACCTGACCGTCCACTACGGCACGGCCACGGGGAACGGCGGCAGCACCGGAAACTGGACGACGCTGCCGCGGGGATGGTCGGGCCCTGGCGCCATTTACGCCACGCCTTACCCGGGCGTCCCCAACGTCCACCCCGGCTGGAACGTGGTGGACCTCGAGTTCACCAGCACCGTCGCCAACGTCTACTTCAACGGCAAGCGGTACATCACGATCCCGGCCAGCGCGCTGAGCCACAAGCCCGCCTACCTCAACTTCGGGATCTCGGGGCCGAACGGCGGCGACCCGAACCATGCGACGTGGCCGTCCGGCCGCGGTACCGAAGACGTGCAGTACGTGAAGGTCTTCTCGTAAGGGCTCATCGCGGTCGTCCCGCCCCGCGTTGCCGGCACCGGCCCAGATCATGGTGCCGGCAACGCTAACACTGGGTACTAACGCTCACACTGGGTACTGAGGTGGTGATATTCAGCCAGCGAGCGGCGTTACGCGGCCAAAATTCAGAATTACCCAAACTTAGGCGATTAGTTACGAGTCGCTGTAGGGTGGCCGGGAACTTCCGGAGTGCCCGATGAAGGCAGGGCGGTATGGCGCAGAGTGGGGATCCGATCGGTATAGCCGAACGAGCCGCGGGTTCGTCGGCCGCGGCAGAGGCGTCGCCCGCGGCCGGGACGACGCGGCGGCGCTGGCTTGCCGTGGCCGGCTGCGTGGCCGGGTGCCTGGCGCTGATCGCCATCTTCGTGCGGATCTCGATGACCGCGCGGGTGATGTCGGACGGCGCGACCATCGCGCTGCAGTCCTGGGACATGCTCCACGGCCACCTGCTGCTCCACGGCTGGCAGGTCAGCGACCTCAACTGCTACTTCATCGAACTGCCGGTGATCGCGGTCGCCGAGGGGCTCTTCGGCCTGGGCGATTTCGCGCAGCACGTGGGCTCCGCGCTCACCTACACGCTCGTCGCGGTCGTGGCGATGGCCGCGGCGATGACCGGCAGCTACGGCACGGTGCGCGCGGTCCGCTGCGGCATCGTCCTCACGGTGCTGGCCGCGCCGCTTTTCGCGGGGACCATGTTCCTCGTGGTGGAGGAGCCCGACCACATCGGGACCACGGCGCTCATTATCGGCTCGTTCCTGCTGATCGACCGCTTCGCCGGGCGCCGGTTCGCCGTGCCGCTGCTGCTCGTGGTCCTGACCGCCGGACAGTTCGACGACCTCACCGTGCGCTATGTCGCGGTGCCGGCGGTCCTCGCCGTGTGCGCGCTGCGCGCGGTCGCTGCCCGGTCCTTCCGCTCGCCGGACGCCTTGATGGCGTACACGGCGCTCGCGTCGGTCCCGCTGTCGGCCCTGTTCAGCAAGCTCTGGGTGCACATCGGCGGGTTCGTCACCCCCTCGCTGTGGCAGGGACTCGCCCCGGTACGCAAGTGGCCGCACCATGTGCGGATCACCTGGGCGAACATCCGGGTGCTGTACGGCGCGCACGGCGTTACGAACATCGCGCCGGGCCCGAAGGCCTACTTCGGCCTGGCCTGCCTGCTTGCCGCGGTGTTCGGCTTCGCCTGCGTCGCGTGGCGCTGGCGCCGGGCCAGCAGGACCGACCAGATGATCGCCGTCGCGGTCATCTGCAACGTCGGCATGTACGTCCCCTCCGGGTTCGCGTACCCGGGCAACGCCCATGAGCTGGCGCTGCTGCTGCCCTCCGGGGCGGTGCTCGCGGCGCGGGCGCTGACGCCCGCCCGGATCGCGCGCACGCGCGTGGCGTTCGCCGCGATCGCCGCGGTCGCGCTCGTGGCGGCCCTGCCGCTGGCCTACGCCGCCACCAGGCCCAGCTTCCAGCCGCCCAAGGCGCCCCTCGCCGCGTTCCTTGAGGCACACCGGCTCACCTACGGCCTTGGCACCTACGACGACGGTCCCACGGTCACGGTGCTGTCGCATAACGCGGTGCAGCTAGTCCCGATTCACGTGGGGGCGACCACGCTCGCGCCGTACACCTTCGAGGCCAAGCGGCAGTGGTACTCCCCCGCGCTGCACGACGCCACCTTCGTGGTCGCCCGGCCCGACCTGAGGACTCCGCCCTCCCTGTTCCTGCACTACTTCGGTGCCCCGGCCGCGACCTACCGGCTGGACAACTGGGTCATCATGGTTTACCGGAAGAACCTGCTCAGCCTGCTCTCCGCCCGCTAACCAGGGAGAGCTATGGACACCGCTATCGTGCTCTACACCCGCGACCTGCGGGTGCATGACAACCCCGCGCTCGCGGGGGCGTGCGCGCAGGCCCGCCGGGTAGTACCGCTGTTCGTGGTCGACCCGGCGCTCGGCGTACCGCCGAACCGGGCCCGCTTCCTGGCCGAATCGGTCGCGGCGCTGCGGGCGGAACTGCGCGCCCGCGGTGGCGACCTGGTAGTCCGGACCGGCGACCCGGTTGCCGAGACGATCCGGCTGGCCACCGAGACCGCGGCCGGGGCGGTGTTCGTGGCCGCCGACGTCTCGCGTTACGCGACACGGCGGGAGCGGCGGCTGGCGCGGGAGTGCGCACGGCACCGGATGTCGCTCGAGGTCACGGCGGGACACCAGGTGGTACCGGCCGGGGAACTGCAGCCGGGCGGCGGCGGGCACTACCGGATCTTCACCCCGTACTGGCGGGCCTGGACCGCCGCGACCTGGCGGCCGGAGGCCGTTTCTCCGGCCGCCGTCTCGCTTCCCCCGGGCATCAGCCCGGGGGACCTGCCCGCGCCCGGGCAGGGTGCGTCGCCGGACCTCGCGCCCGGCGGGGAGCGGGCGGGCGGGCAGCGGGCCAGGGCCTGGCTGGACGGGCCGCTCAAGGGGTACGCGGACGCGCATGACGCGCTCGCCGATGACCAGACCTCGCGGCTCAGCGCCTACCTGCGGTTCGGCTGCGTGTCGCCGCTGGCGCTGGCCAGGGCCGCGCGGCACCGGGCCGGCGGCGAGGAGTTCTGCAGGCAACTGGCCTGGCGTGACTTCTTCCACCAGGTCACGGCGGCCTTTCCGGACATGGCGACGGAGAACTACCGGGCCGGCGCCGACCGGGACTGGTCGTCGGACGCCGACGCGCTCGACGCGTGGCGGGCCGGGCAGACCGGCGTCCCCATCGTGGACGCCGGCCTGCGGCAGCTTGCCGCGGAGGGATTCATGCACAACCG
>DAHWEX010000725.1 GCA_027326205.1 Actinomycetota bacterium | reverse complement strand
GGCTGGCCCGGGCGGCGCTGACCCTCTACGCGGAGCAGGGGTTCGAGCAGACCACGGCGGCGGAGATCGCCCGGGCCGCGGGGCTGACCGAGCGGACGTTCTTCCGGCACTTCGCCGACAAGCGCGAGGTCCTGTTCTACGGCACCGACGCGGTGCGGGACCTGATGATGCGCGCCGTCGCGGACGCGCCGCGGACCGCGGGCGCGATGGACACGGTCGGCCTGGTCCTGCGGTCGGTGGGGACCGTGATCCAGGAGGGCGGTGACCTCGCCCGGGTACGGGCCGCCGTCGTGTCCGCGACCCCGGAACTGCGGGAGCGCGAACTGGTCAAGCTCGCCGAGTTCGCCGAGGCGATGGCGGGCGCGCTGCGCGCCCGCGGCGTCGCCGGGCCCGCCGCGAGCCTGGCCGCCGAGACGGGGCTCGCCGTCTACAAGGTCGCCTTCGCGCGCTGGGCCAGCGAGCCCGGCCAGTCGGAGTTCCCGCTCGTCCTGCAGGAGTGCCTGGCGGAACTGCGGGACGTGCTGGCGGGCCGGCAGCCCTCCCCGGCCTGACCCGCACGCCCGCCAGGAGCGGCCCGGCTCAGCCCGGGCGCCCCGCGGGTGAGCGGATGACCAGCACCGATTCGACGGGGGACGGGCCGAGCGCGGCGTAGCTGTGCGGGACGTCGCTCACCCAGGCGACGCTCTCGCCGGGGCCCGCCTCGGTTTCCTCGCCGGGACGGCCGGCCCTCACCCGGCCCGCCGTGACCAGCAGGTGCTCGGTCACCCCGGGACCGTGCGGCACGGACTGGTGCACCGTCCCCGGCTCGATGCGCAGGCGGTAGACCTCCACGGTGTGCCCGTCCTCACGGCTCACGTCGAGCAGCCGCGCCTCGACCCCGGGTGCGGCGACCCTGGCGTCGGCTCGCTCGTCGAGCAGGGTCGCCAGCGGGACGCCGAGCACGCCCGCCAGCGCGTACAGCGTGCCCAGGGTCGGGTTCCTGGCGCCGTTCTCGATCTCGGACAGCGAGCCCTTGCCGACGCCGGCGGCGGCCGCGAGCGCGCCGAGCGACAGGCCGCGCTCGTGCCGGGCCGTGCGCAGCCGCGCGCCGACGAGCCGGGGCAGGTCTTCCATGGGGCCAGAGGCTAGCACCGGGGTTCTGTTCACAGAACGGAGGCGGCTAAGGTTCTGTATATGGAACAACTGGGCCGGCCGGTCACCGCCGGCGTCTTGAGTGCGCTCGTCGGCTTCACCAGTTCCTGCGCCGTCGTGCTGGCCGGCCTGCGCGGAGTCGGCGCGTCGCCCGCGCAGGCCGCCTCCGGGCTGCTGGCGCTGTGCGTCGTCCAGGGAGCGGTGATGATCTGGCTCTCCCGCCGCCACCGCATCCCGCTCACCGTCGCCTGGTCGACGCCCGGGGCCGCGCTGCTGGCCGGCACCGGGGTCGTCAGCGGCGGCTGGCGGGCGGCCGTCGGGGCGTTCCTGGTCGTCGCGGCGCTCATCACGGTCACCGGGCTGTGGCCGCGGCTCGGCCGGGTCATCGCGTCGATCCCGGTGCCCATCGCCCAGGGGATGCTCGCGGGGATCGTCTTCGACCTGTGCCTGGCCCCGGTGCGCGGGTTCGCGGCGCACCCGTGGGAGGTCGGCCCGGTCCTGCTGGCCTGGCTCGTGCTGCTGCGCCTCGCGCCCAAGTGGGCCGTCCCTGCCGCGTTCGCCGTCACCCTGGTGGTCGTCTCCGTCGACGTGGCCCGCCGGGGCGGGGCGCACGGCGCACTGCTCCCGCACCTGGACTTCGCGCTGCCCGCCTTCACCGGGGCGGGCCTGCTCAGCATCGCGGTACCGCTCTACATCGTCACGATGGCCGGGCAGAACATCCCCGGCGCCGCCGTGATGGCCAGCTACGGCTACCAGGTGCCCTGGCGGGAGACGATGACCTCGACCGGGCTGGCCACCGCGGTCATCGCGAGCGCCGGGGGCCACGCCCTCAACCTCGCCGCGATCACCGCGTCCCTGGCCGCCTCCCCGGCCGCGGACCCCGACCCGGCCAGGCGGTGGATCGCGTCGTCGACCGCCGGCTGGGCCTACCTGGTGCTCGGGCTGCTGTCCGCGGCGTTCACGACGCTGGTCAGCGCGGCGCCGGTTGACGTGATCGGCGCGGTGGCCGGCCTCGCGCTTGTCGGCACGCTCGCCTCCTCGCTGTCCGGCGCCCTGTCGGCGCCCGAGGGCCGCGAAGCCGCGGTGATCACGTTCGCGGTCGCGGCGTCCGGGCTGACCTTCCTGGGGGTGGGCGCCGCCTGCTGGGCGCTGGCCGCGGGCCTGCTCGTCCGCACCGCGCTCGCCGCCCCACGGAAGCGGCCGGCCGCGCGGGAGCCGGCCGAGACCAGTTCGGCCGGCTGACCGCCCGGGCTGCCGTCGGCGGGGGCCGGCCGCGCCGTCTAATGTCTGGTTCATGGACTTCGCACCGCCCGGCGCCTCCGCCGCCCCGGCACCCGACGCCGCAGGCCTGGTCCGCGCGCTGGAACGCGGGCTGCCGGGCGGGCGGGTCGTCGTCGACGCCGACGTGCTCGCCGCCCTTTCCCACGACGACGCCGAGTGGGCGCCAGTCGGCCGGGCGGTGGCGGGGGTGCGGGCGCGCACGGAGGGCGAGGTGCAGCACGTGGTGCGGGCCTGCGCGGAGTTCGGCGCGCCGGTCGTGCCGCGCGGGGCGGGGACCGGGCTGTCCGGCGGGGCGAACGCGACCGACGGCTGCGTCGTGCTGGACCTGTCCCGGATGAACCGGGTGCTCGAGATCGACCCGGACAACATGACCTGCGTGGTGCAGCCCGGCGTGGTGAACAACGACCTGAAGGCCGCCGTCGCCGAGCGCGGCCTGTGGTACCCGCCGGACCCGGCGAGCGCGCCCTGGTCGACGATCGGCGGCAACGTCGCCACCAACGCGGGCGGGCTGTGCTGCCTGAAATACGGCGTCACCCGCGACTACGTGCTCGGGCTGCGCCTGGTCGCCGGCGCGGTCCCGGCGGCCGGCGGCGACGGGCCGCCGGGCACCGCGTACGGCGACGTCATCCGGCTCGGGCGGCGCACCACCAAGGGCGTGGCCGGGCTCGACCTGACCGGCCTGGTGGTCGGCGCCGAGGGGACGCTGGGCGTCGTCACCGAGGTCACCCTGCGGCTGCGCCCGGCGCTGGCGGGAACGCCGCGCACCGTTGTCGGCGCGTTCGGCGACCTGGTGGCGGCCGGCGAGGCGGTGTCGCTGATCACCCGCCGGGGGCTGTCCCCGTCGGTGCTCGAACTGCTCGACCGCACCTGCCTGACGGCGGTCGAGGAGTGGAAGCACCTGGGCCTGGAAGCCGACGCGGCCGCGCTGCTCCTGGCCCGGGTGGACACCCCGGGCGAGACGGGCAGGGCGGAAGCGGACGCGCTCGCCGCGGCGATGAGCGACGCCGGCGCGTGGTGGGCAGCGCAGTCCACCGACGACAGCGAGGCCGAGGCGCTGTTCGACGCGCGTCGGCTCGCCTACCCGGCCCTGGAGCGACTCGGCCCGGTGCTCACCGAGGACGTGTGCGTTCCCCGCTCCGCCGTCCCGGCCATGCTCGCCAGGATCGAGGCGATCGCCGCCCGGCACGGCGTCACGATCGCGACCATCGCCCACGCCGGGGACGGCAACCTGCACCCGCTGCTCGTCACGCCGCCCGGCGACGAGGGCGCCCGGCTGGCGGCCCAGGCGGCGTTCGAGGAGTTCCTCGACGCGGCGATCGCCCTCGGCGGCACGGTGACCGGCGAGCACGGCATCGGCCTGCTCAAGCGCGACGGCATGCGCCGCGAACTGGACCCGGGCGCGCTCGCCATGCAGGACGCCGTCCGCCGCGCCCTCGACCCCCTGGGCATCTTCAACCCGGGCAAGGGCTGAGCCCTGCTATGACGGCGGCCCGGCCTCGATCCGGTGCCTGAGCTCGGCCAGGCCCTCGTCCCCCGGCTTGATGGTCCACCAGCTCTCGATCCACCACGTGGCCCCGGCCGCGGCCCAGGCCGCCGGGTCGGGCGGGTCAAGCCGCACGAACTCCCGCGTGCTGTCGCCCTCGATGACGACGTCGTACGAAGAACCGTCCAGGCCCGCTGCGGCCCGCAGCGCATGCACCTCGGCCACGACGGACGCGAGTTCCTCCGGGCCGGCCAGGCCGCGGTGCGCGCCGTTGTCGAGGACAGCGGGCAGCAGGCCGTCCCACCGCGCCGCCCGTTCGAGTGACGGCTGCGCCGCCCGGCTGGCGACGCGCGCGCCGACGACCCAGACCGGCGGCCGCGGCCGCTGCGCCGGCGGCCCGGGAACGAGATGACCGGTGGGCCGTGCCGTGTAGTACCGGCCGTCGTAGCTGAACGGCTGGCCGCGCATCAGCCCGTCGTAGACGGCCAGGCACTCGTCCAGCTTCTCCGCGCGGACGCGGCGGCCCTCGTCGGGCTCGAATGCGGTCCACCCCTCGTGAACCGCGCCGAGGCCGACGGTCAGCACCGCCCGGCCGCCGCTGAGCCGGTCCACCGTGCCGACGGCGGACGCGAGGTCCCACGGCCGCCACCGGGAGGCCGGGGTGAGCAGCGTGCCCAGCCTGATCCGCTCGGTCAGCATGGCGGCGGCGCCGAGGGTCACCCAGGCGTGCTCGCCCCAGACCGCTTCCCAGGTGAACACGGCGTCCCAGCCGCGCTGCTCGCCGAGCGCGGCCAACTCGGCGAACTCCCGCGCGTTCGCGTACGGCACCACGTATCCGAATCGCATGCCCAGACCCTAACCGCCCCCGCCGACATTCGACCGGCCGCACCCGGGCCCGCCAGCGGTCCGCCGGCCGTCCTGTCTGATGACAGTTACAGACATCGATCCGTACTGGAAGGTCATCTCATGCACGCATTCATCACCGGCGCGTCCGGCCACGTCGGCTCGCCGCTCGTCGCCGAACTGCTGCAAGACGGGCACCAGGTGACCGGACTGGCCCGCTCCGAGAAGTCGGTGGCGGCGGCGGCCCTCGCTACTCCCGCACGTCACGGCGGCTGAAGGCTGCCGTACTAGGCCGGCCACGGGCGGAAGCTGTCGAGCAGCTCGCTGAGCATCCGCCGCTGGCGGGCGGCGGTGACCCGGTCCGGGTAGAGCACCCGCTGGGCGCTGAGTCCGTCGATGAGGACGAGCAGTTGGTGGGCCGCCAGGTCGATGTCCACGCTGTCGCGCAGTTCGCCCAGTTTTCTGGCTTCCGCGAGGTAGGCGCGCAGCCGGCCCGCGAACCGGTCGAACTCGGCGTGCTGCACCGTGCGCAGCTCCGGATTGCCCAGCGCCCGCCCCCAGAAGCTGATCTCGATCTGGGCCTCCAGGTCGCGCTCGTCGTCCAGCGGCAGCGCCTCGAGCATGACGACGCGCAGGGCGTCGAGTCCGGCCAGGCCTGCCGTCCTGGCGTCCATCCGGGCCGCGACCCGGCGGTGCGAAAGGACCAGGGCCGAGCCCAGGATGTCGGCCTTGTCGTCGAAGTAGTGCGCCAGGATTCCGGGCGAGCAGTGCGCCTCGCGGGCGATGGCCCTGACGGTGGCCTTGGCGATGCCGTCGCGCGCGATCACCCGCCAGGTGGCGGCGAGGATCTCGTCCCGCCGGTCATCCCAGTTGACGATCTTTGGCATGACTCCCCTCTGTATTTTTATCGGACGTCCGTCTAATATCCCCTTAATGTACCGCAGTGACTCTGGCGAGCTGGCGACGGCCCGGGCCGAGCTCGTCAGATACGGCGATCGCCTGCTTGCCGACGGACTGTCCGTCGGCAGCGCGGGCAACCTCAGCGTGCGCGTAGGCGACGCGGTGGCGATCACCCCGTCCGGGGTTCCCTACCCGGACATGACGGCGGCCGCCATCTGCCTCGTCGCGCTGGACGGCCGTCGGCTCGACGCGGACGGCGGCGACGGAGGCCAGCCGGAAACGCCGTCCTCGGAAACGCCGATGCACCTGGCGATCTACGCGGCGACCGGGGCGGCGGCGGTCGTCCACACGCACTCACCGGAGGTTGTCGCCCTCTCAGCGTCACGCCGGGAACTGCCCGCCATCCATTACGCGGTCACCGAGCTCGGCGGCCCGCTCCTGGTCGCGCCCTACCAGCGGTTCGGGTCGGACCAGCTGGCCGCCGCCGCCGTTACCGCCCTTAACGGCCGCCGGGCCGTCATCCTGCGCAACCACGGGGCGGTCGTCTACGGGGCCGACCTGGCCCAGGCCTACCACCGGGCCGTGCTCCTCGAATGGCTCGCCCGCGCCTACCGGCTGGCGCTGGCCTACGGGGAGCCCGTGGTGCTGTCGGAAGCCCAGCTCGAGGAGGTGGCGGCGGAAAGCAGGCGGCGCCGCTACGGGTCCGGAAGGCCGCCGCGCTCATGAGCGGCGAACGGCGAGCCACCGTGGCACCGGGGCCGCTCGGGCCGGTGACAGTGCTCGGGCCGCACATCCTCGACGTGCTCGGCAGGCCGGTCGAGGCCATCCCGCCCGGCCAGGGCAGCGCCCGGCTCACCGAGATCAGGGCCACCGCCGCGGGCACGGCCGCCGGCACCGGCGTCGACCTCGCCAAGCTGGGCGCCGACGTGCACGCGATCGGCGCGATCGGCGACGACCTGCTCGGCGACGTGGTCGCCCTCGCGATGGCCAGGCACGGCGTCGATACCAGCGGACTGAGCCGCAAGAAGGGGGTCCAGACGTCGGCCACCATCTTGCCGATCAGGGAAAACGGCGAGCGCCCGGCTTTGCACGTCCCGGGCGCGACGCCGCTGCTCGAGCTGGCGGACATCGACCTCGACCGGGTGGGCCGCGGCCGGGCGCTGCTCATCGGCGGGCCGGACGCGCTGGGGGCCATCGTCGAGGAGGGCTTGGCGCAGGTGGTCGCGGCGGCCCGGGCGGGCGGGGCTATCGTCGCCGTGGACGTGCTGCATCCCGGCCGGCCCCGGGACCTAGCGCGGATCGCCGGGCTGCTGGCCGCGACCGACTGGTTCCTGCCCAACCGCGATCAGTTGCTCGCGCTCACCGGCCGCCGCGACCCCGGCACCGCCATCGGCGACGTGCTCGCTCTCGGTGCCGGCGGCGTCGCGGTCACCTGCGGCGCGGACGGCTGCCTGGTCGCCTGGCCGGGCGGCGGCGCCCCGGTAGCGCTGCCCGCGATCAAGGTCGACGTGGTCGACACCACGGGCTGCGGTGACGGCTTCACCGCGGGAATGCTGGCCGGCCTGCTGGTGGGGGCCGACCCGGTTGACGCCGCGTGGCTGGGCACCGCCTGCGGCTCGCTCGTCGCCACCGGCCTGGGATCCGACGCCGGGATCGAGAGCCTGGGCCAGGCGCTGGACTTCCTCGGCCGGGCGCAGCCGGCCGCGGCCGCGCGGATCGCCGCGGCCGCGGCCGCCGTCACCCAAAGCGGAACAAGACCGCGAAGAAGAGCGAGAAGAGGAGCGGATTTATGACTGAGCAGCCCAGCGGGACGACCGGGCACACCGTCGACCGGCGGCTGCGAGAGCGCGCGCAGGCCGTGATCCCGGGCGGAATGTACGGGCACCAGTCGGCCGCGGCGCTGCCCGCCGCCTACCCCCAGTTCATGCGGAGCGGGCGCGGCGCACGGGTCTGGGACGTCGACGGCAACGAGTACGTCGACCTGATGTGCAGCTACGGGCCGGTCGTGCTCGGCCACCAGCACCCTCGGGTGGAGGAGGCCGCCGCGGCGCAGGCCGCACTGGGCGACTGCCAGAACGGCCCCGGCCCGGTCATGGTGGACCTCGCCGAACTGCTGGTGCGGACAGTCCGGCACGCGGACTGGGCGATGTTCGCCAAGAACGGCACCGACGCCACCACCATGTGCTGCACGATCGCCCGGGCGCAGACCGGACGGCGCATCATCCTGACCGCGGCCGGCGCCTACCACGGCGCCGCGCCCTGGTGCACGCCCCGGCCGGCCGGGGTCACCCCGCAGGACCGCGCCAACCTCGGCCGCTACACCTACAACGACCTCGCCAGCGTCCGCCAGGCCGCCGCCGAGGCGGGCGATGACCTGGCGGCCATCCTGGTCAGCCCGTTCAGGCACGACGCCGGCCACGACCAGGAACTGGTCGACCCGGACTTCGCCCGCGGCCTGCGGGCGCTGTGCGACGCCACCGGGGCGGCGCTGATCCTTGACGACGTACGCTGCGGGTTCCGGCTGCACCTGGGCTCAAGCTGGGAGCCGGTGGGCGTGCAGCCCGATCTGTCGGCCTGGAGCAAGGCGATCGCGAACGGCCACCCGCTCGCCGCTGTACTCGGCAACGACGCGTTCCGCGACGGGGCCCGGCAGGTGTTCGTCACCGGCTCGTTCTGGTTTTCCGCGGTCCCGATGGCGGCTGCGGTGGCCACCATCGCTGCGCTGGAGGAGGAGCGGGCGGTGCAGGCGATGGAGCAGGCGGGGACCACGCTGCGCGACGGCATCCTAGCGCAGGCGCGCTCGTGGGACCTGTCCGTCAACTACACCGGCCCGGCGGTGATGCCCTACCTCTCCTTCGCCGGGGACGACGACCGCCGGCTGGCCGGCGTGTTCGCCGACGCGGCCCTGCGCGGCGGCCTCTACCTGCATCCGCGGCACAACTGGTTCGTTTCCGCCGCCATGACCGGCGACGACATCGCACGAGCGCTTGAGGCGACCGACAAGGCGTTCGCCGCCGTTCGCAAGCAGCTCGGCAACCGAGAAAGCACGTGATAAAGCCGCCCTAAGAAAGCAGGTCACATGTCCAGCAGAGCAGCCGAACCCAACTCGGTCCCGCCCCCGTCCGCCAGAGTTCAGGACGCGCCCGGGTCGATCGTCGAGCGGGCCGGCTACAAGCCGGAGCTGCGGCGGTCGCTGCGGTTCTTCTCGATGTTCGCGATCGCCTTCTCGATCATCTCGATCACCACCGGGATCTTCCTGAACTACGGGTTCGGCCTCGCGTACTGGGGGCCCGCCTCGATCTGGACCTGGCCGATCGTCGGGGTCGGCAACCTCATGATCGCGCTGGTAGTCGCCGAACTCGGTACCCGCATCCCGCTGGCCGGCTACGCCTACCAGTGGAGCGCCCGGTTGGTGAACCCGACCTACGGCTGGTTCGTCGGCTTCGCCGGCCTGCTCTACATGGCGGTCGGCGGCGGCGCGATCATGCTCCAGGTCGCGTCCCCGCTGCTGCTCAGCGAGTTCAATATCGACACGCCGAGCCCGCACCTGGTGCTGACGGTGGCGATCATCTTGATGCTGCTGCCGCTGGTCATCAACATCATCAGCGTCCAGGTGGCGGCGCGGGTCAACAACGTCGCCGTGTTCACCGAGATCATCGGGACCGTCGTATTCGGCGTGCTCCTGCTGGTGCTGTGGGGGGTCCGCTCCAAGCCCACTCCCTACGGGGCGGGCATCCTGGTGAACACGACGTCCGTCTACCACAACCCGACCTGGTACGCCTTCACCCTGGCCGGGCTGCTCGGCGCCTTCACCCTGGTTGGGTTCGAGCTGGCGGCCGACATGTCCGAGGACGCGGTGGACCCGCGCCGCAGCGTGCCGCGCGGCGTGCTGTGGGCGGTGGCCGGCTCCGCCCTGCTCGGCATGGTCGCGCTGATCGGCTTCACGCTCGCCATCCCCGACCTCAAGGCGGTCGAGGCGGCGCCGCTGCCGCTGCTGGCGATCGCCAGCTACTGGCTGCCTTCCTGGCTGGTTAAGGTCTTCGTCGCGTTCGTCGTGTTCTCGATGTTCTCGATCCTCGTGGTCGGCACCGGCGCCCAGGGCAGGCTGGTCTACTCGCTGTCGCGGGACAACATGCTGCCGTTCTCCGGCCCGCTACGGAAGATCTACCCGCGCAGCCAGACGCCCGTTGTGGCGCTGCTCGTGTTCGGGGTCATCGACGTCGGCGTAATGATCTACGGGTACTTCCAGAGCAGCTCGTTCGGCACGCTCGTCGGCGCGACCGCGATCATCCCCTACATCATCTACTTCCTGATCACCGTGGCCTACGCGGTCAAGCGGCGCACCACCGACAGTCTCCCTGGCTCGTTCTCGCTAGGCCGGTGGGCGTGGCCCGTGATCGGGTTCGTGCTCGCCTACACCGTGGTGGTCATGGTGGCACTCTCGTTCCCGGCGCCTTTCCACGGCTCGGACAAGATGCTCGGCTACGCCCTGGCGCTGGCCGCAGTCTGGTACTTCGGCGGCCTGCTGCGGCGGCTCAAGAATGGCACGGCTGGGGTCAAGCCGATCAGCGACATGGCCGACGAACCGTAACCGGCTAACGCCACGGCTCCGGGCACTGGCGGCTGGCCTGCCAGCGCCCGGAGCTGCTCGAGGCCAGACCCCGGCAGGTGCTCCGTGCCGCCCTCGGCTGCGGCGACCTGGAGTGGGAGCGGGCGGCGCCTGCTGGCCGCGCGGGCCCGGGCCTTTCAGCGGGCCATGGGCCTGGTCCGGTACTACGCCGACAGCGATCCGGTGACGAGCCAGCTCGGCCGGACGACCCTGGACCGGATGCTGGCGGCGGGCGGCGTGCTCGACCGGGGGCCGCAAGCCAGGGAGCGGGCCCGGGGCGCGAAGCCTGCCTGCGGTTCAACGCCGAGGGCGGCCCGTCGGACTGGCGGGTCGAGGTGAAGCGGATCGGCGGTGCGGGCTCGAGCGCGGCGAGCCGGGTGGAACCCGGCGACGCCGATGGCGCGATGACCGGCGTATGCTTCTGCGACTTCAGCGAAGACGGCGAGATCCGGGCGGTTACCGGTCGCTGGCCGACCCCGGCGGAACTCCCGGCTAGCCGCGCTCACCTGGTCGGACGCTACCGGGCGACCGGCCGGCGACCGCGCTGAAGCCGCACAGAGACCCGGCGGCGGCTAGCCGCGCCGCGAGCGGCCGGAAGCCCGTCCGACCAGCAAAAAGGTCCTAAAGATTTGCCGCAAAATTCACCGCGAACTGACAGGGGTCGGTACGGTCGTAATCGTGACGAGCGACCCGAGAGACAGCGGCTCAGCTGGCGCCCGGGGCGCCCGCGACGAGCAACAGGAACCGCCGGCACTGCCCGCCGCGCCGGCCCCGGCCGCCGGGCAGGGCAAGCATGCCCGGGGGAAGCACAGCCAGCAGGCGATCGGCCAGGGAGGTACGGACCAGGGCCAGCCCGCGCCGGGACAGCAGCCGCCGGGCGCTTCCGGCCGCCAGGGGGCCTTCGGCGCGCAGCCGACTTACGGGACGTACGGCGGACCGGGCACGTACGGCCAGCAGGCGCCGTCCGGTGCCGGGACGTACGGGCCGGGACAGGGCGGCCAGGCGGCCTACCAGCAGGGTTCCCATGGTCAGCCGCCCTGGTTCGGGCAAGAGCAGACGGGACAAGGGCAGACGGGCCCTGGGCAAACCGGGCCGGGTAACGGCCAGGGCGCGCACGGGCAGCCGTCTGCCGGCTACGGTCCTTCCGGCTACGGGCAGCAGGCGCACGGGCAGCAGGGCTACGGACAGCCGCCGGCCGGGCAGTACGGCCCGGCGGGCTACCGGACCGACGGGTACGGGGCTGACGGGTACGGAACCCAGGCGCCCGGTCAGCCGGGCTGGGGGCAGCAGGCACCCGGGCAGCCTGGGTACGGGCAGCAGGGGTACGGGCAGGCTGGTTACGCCGCCCCGACCGTGTACCAGCCAGCGGTGGGATACGGTCAGCCGGCCCGCTATCAGCAGCAGCCAGGCTACGGGCAGCCGCCGGGCTACCAGCAGACCGGTTACCAGCAGCAGACCGGTTACCAGCCGCAGGCGGGTTACGGGCAGCAGGCACCCGGCCAGCAGGGCAACGGGCAGGACGGCTACGGCCAGCAGGGGTACGGCCAGGCGGGCTACCCGCCGTCCGGCTTCGAGCAGCCGCCGGGACCCGGCGGCGACGGGCCAGGCCCGGCCCGGGGCAGGCCCGGCGGCAAGCGGCCGTGGCGGAGCCGCAAGGTCCTGATCCCGGTGACGGCGGGCGGCCTGGCCGTGGTGGTGGCGCTCGCGCTGACGTACGTGCTCAACCAGAAGCACGGCCCGGGCGTTCCGGTCACCGGCATGATTCCCACCGGGAGCACGCCGGCCCAGGACGGGCGCCTGGTCGCCTCCGCGTTCCTGACCGACTGGGAGCAGGGCAAGCTCGCCAAGGCGGCTAACCTCACCGACAACCCGGTCGGCGCGCGGGCCGGGTTCGCCGCCTACGCCAAGGACCTGGGCCTGAGCAAGGTCGGCTTCGGCTACGAGGGCGAGGCCCAGGTTACGTCGGCGGTGCCCGCGTCCGCGTCCGCGACGGCCCCGGCCGGACCCCAGGAGCAGGTCACCTACTCGGTCACCGCCGCGGTGTCGGCCGGCACGGGCGCGGACCGGGCGCAGGGCAACTGGAGCTACCACTCGTCGCTTGTCGCGTACGAGCAGGGGAACTCCGGCGTCTGGTTCGTCTCCTGGCGGCCGGACGTGATGGGGCCGAACCTCACCGCCGCGACGCACCTGGCGGCGGTCGAGGTCGCGCCGACCGTGCAGATGGTCGGCGACGCCAGCAACGGGAACCTGCAGCAGTACGGGGACCCGGGGCTGACCAACATCTCCGACCTGCTGATGAAGTCGGCGCCGGCCGGCCAGGGCAAGCCGGGCCTCGACGTGCAGGTCGAGACCGCGGCGGGCACCCCGGTCCCGAACAGCCAGGCGGTCATCGTCACGCCGCAGAACGTGCAGTCGGTCGACACCACGATCAACCCGGCGGCGGAGGCCGCCGCGATGGCCGCGGTCAAGATGCACAGCATGAGCTCGATGGTCGTCATCCAGCCGTCCACCGGCAAGATCCTCGCGATCGCCAACAACGACGGCCTGAACGACTTCGCGCTGACCTCGGCCGTCGCGCCTGGCTCGTCGATGAAGATCATCACGTCCGCGGCACTGTTCAACCAGGGCATCCTCACGCCGCAGAGTTCCGTGGTGTGCCCGAAGACGTTCACCTTGCAGGGCACCACCTTCCATAACGACCAGGGTGAGTCCGAGCCGGCCGGCACCCCGTTCATCACCGACTTCGCCGCGTCCTGCAACAACGCGTTCACCACCCAGTACACGCACCTGTACGGGCAGCTCGCGGGCACGGCGAAGCAGTACTTCGGCCTCGACCAGCCGTGGGACATCGGCATCGGCGGGGTGTCGGCGCCCTACTTCAGCGCGCCGGCTAGCGCCTCCGGCTCCGAGCTCGCCCAGGAGGCGTTCGGCCAGGGCCAGTTGGAGGCCTCGCCGCTGGCGATGGCCTCGATCGCCGCGACGGTGGAAGCCGGCGCGTTCAAGCAGCCGTACCTGGTGCCCGGCACGAAGCAGGTGACGGCGACGCCCCTGCCCGCCTCCACCGACACCGAGCTCCACCAGATGATGCGGGCCGTCATCACCAGCCCCGTCGGCACGGCCTACGGCCTCGGCTTCGGGCCGAACGTCTACGCCAAGACGGGCACCGCCCAGATCATGAACCAGAAGCAGCCCAACGCCTGGTTCGTCGCCTTCGACTCCAGCCAGGACCTCGCGATCGCCTGCCTGGTCCTCCAGGGCGGCTACGGCTCGGCGGCCGCCGCCCCCGAGGTCAAGTCCGTGCTGACTAGTTACTAGTGTCGCGGACCGGTAGCCCGTGCCGTAAGTTCACGTCGGTGTCGGTGTCGGTGTCGGTGTCGGTGTCGGTGTCGGTCGCGCGTCTGCGGCTAGGCTGTATTCTGGCGTCTGCGTCTGCGTCTGAAAACGGCAGGTCAGCGCTGTTTCGATGATCGATTGTCGGTCCTCCCGCATAGGCTGGTGGCCCCCGGGCGGGTGGGGACTGACAGCGGGTTATGACCGGTGGCCCGCGTGCAACCGCAGTGCGCAAGTTCACGTACTCCGGCTGTGCCTGGCGGGCCGGCGTGCCGGCCGCGGGACCCCGGCGGCGGCGTGCGACTCTTGAGGCACGGGAACCGTCTCCCAGCGGAGGGCAGCATGGACGCGAACGTGTACCGCCTCACCGAGATCGTCGGCAGCTCGGACCAGGGCATCGACCACGCGGTCAAGACCGCGCTGGAACGGGCCAGCAAGACGCTGCGCCACCTCGACTGGTTCGAGGTGACCTCGATCAGGGGCAGCCTGGACGCGAACGGCGTCCCGACCGTCCAGGTCACGCTGAAGGTCGGCTTCAAGCTCGAAGACCCGGACGAAACGGCCGGCTGAGCGAGGGGCACGCCTCGGGTGTCATGAGGTTCCACGGTCACCGCCCGCCGGGTACGGGCGGCCGTTAGCGGCTTTCCTGGCGGGCCAGCAGGGCGACGTGCAGCGAGGCACGGGACTCCGGGTCGGCCAGGCTCACCGACAGGACGCGCTCGATCAGGGCGAGCCGCTGGTAGAACGTCGGCCGGGCGAGGTGCGCCCGCGCGGCGGCGAGCGCCTTGTTGCCGCCGGAATCGAGGAAGGCCGCCAGGTCGTCCGCCAGGTGAGTCCCGTGCTCGGCGTCGTAGGACAGCAGCGGGCCGAGTTCCCGCTCGGCGAACGCGCGCAGCCGCGCGTCGTCCCGCAGCAGGTGCAGCAGGCCGCGCAACCGCAGGTCAGGCAGCCGGTAGAAGGGACGGGCGGCGGCCTTCGCGGGATACCGGGCCGCCAGGTCGGCGACCTCCCTGGCCTCACGGAACGCTTCCGCCACCTCCCGCAGTGATCCGGAGCGGCCGCTCGCCCCGATCACCGGGCCGGGCGGGACAGCGGAGAGGGCGGCGCCGGCCGGCGTCCCGGCCCGGGCCGAGTGCCAGCTCGCCAGCCGCCGGGCCAGGGCGCGCAGCGGCTTCTCGTCGCCCGCGCCGGGCGGCAGCGACAGCAGCGCGCCGGCCCGCACGTGGTCGAGCGCGCCGACGAGCGCGGGCACGCCGGCGGCCCGGCAGGCCCCGGCGAGCACGTCGGCGACGCCGAGCACGTCGGACTGCCCGCCTCCGGCACCTGGCGCCCCGAGGCCAGCCCCGAGGCCGCCGGGCGGGTCGGCCGCATCCGGTTCCTGGTCGGGCAGCCTGACCACCACCGCGATGAGGTCCCGGCCGGTCAGCTCCACGCCCATCGCCCGGGCCCGCGCCGCGGCCGCGCCCTCGCCGCCGCCGCCGAACGGCCCGGCCGGGCCGGCGCCCTCGACCAGCGCGCTGATCAGCGTCCGGTGCGCCTGCCGCTCCAGCGACTCGGCCCGGGACGTGAGCACCCGGCCGAGCGCCAGCGTGGCGGCGGCCCGCGACAGCAGCAGCTCGTCGATGATCCGCGCGTGCACCGCCTCGGTGATCTCGATGAACGCCACCTCGCGGCGCAGTTCGACCAGCGGCACCGTGCGGCGCCGCGCGGCCGCCACGAGCGCCTCCGGCAGCGCGCCGGCGTACCGGCGGCCGAGCTCGACAGCCAGGCCGGCGACGCCGACGTCGGCCAGCGAGGCGATGTAGGCGGCGAGGCCAGCCGGCGAGTCGGGCAGCGCGATCCCGGTGGAGAGCACCAGTTCGCCGCCGCGCAGCAGCCGCCCGGCGTCGGTCAGCTCGATCGCGTGCACCCAGCGGACGGGCACGTCGAGCCGCGCCGCGCCCGCCACCACGTGCGGCGAGCCACGGCGGACCACATCGAGGTCAAGCACCTCGCGCAGGGTCAGCGGCATCCGCCTGCGACCTTACATGATGTAAGGAATAACCCGGATAGCCGTGTCACTCTGTCACTAGGCGGCCAGCGGCCGCGCGGGCAGACTGAGACCATGTCTGATCTCTACGCCCGCCACCGCGCGGTCATTCCTCAGTGGGTCGCCACCAACTACAGCGAGCCGATCGAGATCGTCAGCGGCAAGGGGTGCCACGTCACCGACGGCCAGGGCAACAGCTATCTCGACTTCTTCGCCGGCATCCTCACGAACATGCTCGGCTACGACGTGGCCGAGGTGCGCGAGGCGGTAGAGCGGCAGATCGCGTCCGGCGTCTACCACACCTCCACGCTGTACCTGATCCGCAGCCAGGTCGAGCTCGCCGAGAAGATCGCCGCGATCTCCGGCATTCCCGACGCCAAGGTGTTCTTCACCAACTCCGGCTCCGAGGCCAACGAGGCCGCGCTCGCCGCGGCGCTCAGCGCCCGCAAGGCCAACCAGGTGCTCGCGATGCGGAACTCGTACCACGGCCGCACCTTCGGCACCGTCGCCGTCACTGGCAACGCGAGCTGGAAGGCGAGCAGCAACGACCCGTTCGGCACCCATTACCTGCACGGGACGGACCGGCAGTTGCCCGCCTACCGGGATCTCTCGGACGCGGCGTACATCGACGCCTGCGTCGAGGACCTGCGCGCGCTGCTGACCGCCGCGGTCCACCCGGCGGACGTCGGCGCGCTCATCGCCGAGCCGATCCAGGGCGTCGGCGGCTTCACGATGGCTCCGGACGGCCTCTTCAGCGCCTACAAGGAGGTCCTCGACTCCCACGGCATCCTGTTCATCTCCGATGAGGTGCAGACCGGCTGGGGCCGCACCGGGGAGACCTTCTGGGGCATCCAGGCGCACGGCGTCACCCCGGACTTCATGACGTTCGCCAAGGGGCTCGCCAACGGGTTCGCGATCGGTGGCGTGGTCGGCCGGGGCGACCTGCTCGACGGCATCCGCGGCAACGGCATCTCCACCTTCGGCGGCAACCCGATCGCCACCACCGCCGCCAACGCCACCCTCGACTACGTGCTCTCCCACGACCTGCGGCGGAACGCGGCCGCGTGCGGGGACATCGTCATCAGCGGCCTCAAGGGCGCGGCGAACGACCTGGCCATCGTCGCCGACGTGCGCGGCAAGGGCCTCATGTTCGCCGTCGACCTCGCCGACCCCGCCACCGGCAAGCCGTCGCCGGCCCTCGCGGCCCGGGCCATGGAGGAGACCAAGGCGCGCGGCCTGCTCGTCGGCAAGGGCGGCCTGTACGGCGCGACGCTGCGGATGGCGCCGCCGCTCACCCTCAGCGAGGCCGAGGCGCGCGAGGGCCTCGCGCTGCTCCTCGACGCGCTGCGGGCCGTGGACGCGCGGGCGGCGGCATAGCGATGGCCAAGCACGCGAGCGCGCGAGCCGGCAAACACTGTACGCACTGGATCGGCGGCAAGCCGTGGAGCGGCGTAGCCGCTCGCCAGGGCGACATCTACGACCCGGCGACCGGCCAGGTCACCGGCGTCGTCGACTTCGCCGCACCGGACGAGGTGGACGACGCCGTGGCGGCGGCGAAGGAGGCCGCGAAGACCTGGGGCCGCGTCTCCCTGGCCAGGCGCGCCACGGTGCTCTTCGCCTTCCGCGAGCTGGTCCGGTCCCGCTCCGGCGAGCTTGCCGCGCTGATCACCAGCGAGCACGGCAAGGTCGCCGCCGACGCCGCGGGCGAGGTCGCCCGCGGCCTTGAGGTCGTGGAGTTCGCCTGCGGCATCCCGCACCTGCTCAAGGGCGGCTTCAGCGAGAACGTCTCGACCGGCGTCGACTCCTACAGCCTGCGGCAGCCGCTCGGCGTCGTCGCGGGGATCACCCCGTTCAACTTCCCGGCGATGGTCCCGATGTGGATGTTCCCGGTGGCGATCGCCGCCGGCAACGCGTTCGTGCTCAAGCCGTCGGAGAAGGACCCGTCGGCGTCCGTCCTGCTGGCCAGGCTCTGGGCCGAGGCCGGGCTGCCCGACGGGGTGTTCAACGTCGTGCACGGCGACAAGGTCGCGGTCGGCGCGCTGCTCGCCCACCCGGACGTCGCCGCGGTGTCCTTCGTCGGCTCCACGCCGGTCGCCCGCTCCGTCTACGAGGTCGGCACCCGGGCCGGCAAGCGGGTGCAGGCCCTCGGCGGCGCGAAGAACCACATGGTCGTCCTCCCGGACGCCGACCTGGACCTGGCCGCCGACGCGGCGGTGTCGGCCGGGTTCGGCAGCGCGGGAGAGCGGTGCATGGCGGTCTCCGCGCTGGTCGCCGTGGACCCGGTGGGCGACGAACTGGTCGCGAAGATCGCCGAGCGGGTCGGCAAGCTGACCGTGGGGCCCGGCGCCGACCCGCGGTCCGAGATGGGCCCGCTGGTCACCGGCGCGCACCGGGACAAGGTCGCCTCCTACCTGGACTCCGGGGTCGAGCAGGGCGCGACCCTGGCGGTCGACGGCCGCGCGCACCCCGTCGAGGGCGGCGACGGGCACGGCGGCGGGTTCTGGCTCGGGCCGTCCCTGCTCGACCACGTGACGCCGGACAACACGGCCTACACCGACGAGATCTTCGGCCCGGTGCTGTCGGTGGTCCGCGCGCGGTCCTACGCCGACGCGGTGGCCCTGGTCAACGCCAGCCCGTACGGGAACGGGGTGGCGGTCTTCACCAACGACGGCGGCGCCGCGCGGCGGTTCGCGTCCGAGTGCGAGATCGGCATGGTCGGGGTGAACGTGCCGATCCCGGTGCCGATGGCGTACTACTCCTTCGGCGGCTGGAAGGCGTCCCTGTTCGGCGATACCCACGTGCACGGCACGGAGGGCGTGCATTTCTACACCCGCGGCAAGGTGGTCACCTCCCGGTGGCCGGATCCCTCGCACGGCGGGGTGAACCTGGGTTTCCCGGTGAATTCCTGATCGCCGGGTGAGCGCGACCCCGTAACGCCTGGCGTTACGGGGTCGCGCCGCCCTGCGAGGTGCCGGCGGGCGTCGCGCTCGCGGTGCCCGTGGCGGCCGATGGCGCGGTGAGCCGCAGGGACGAGATGAGGGTGGCGATGTTGTCCTCGTTCAGCGTGGCCGGGATCGACGTGAAGAAGACGCCGGGCTGGCCGGTCCCGTTGTCGACCACCACGACGACGGCCATCTCCCCGTTCCACGTCGCGCCCTCGGCGGACGCGTCCGGGTAGGACACGGTGTAGCTGACCTCCCAGCCCGCGTGCCCGCTGACCTGGACCGGCGTGTCCTGCCCGGGGGAGACGCTGCCGTTGAGCGTGCTGTAGTAGGCGTTCTCGAAGGTCGAGGCCAGGGACTCCGCGGCGTTCTGCAGGTCCGCCGTGCCGCTGTAGCCGTACTGCTGGGGGAGCGGTCCCGAGCAGGCCTCGCCGTACCACGTCTGGGCCCCGTTGTTGCCGTTGACCTGGCCGGCCACGGCGTCCTCGCCGTCGGTCCAGGGGAACACGCCGCTGTTGAGCGGGCAGGACGCGGTCGCCTGCCAGGGGGAGGGCAACTGGCTGTAGGACAGGCCCGACTGGGAGTCGGCCAGCAGCCCGTTCGCGCCGACGGCCGGCGAGGCCGACGCGGTGACGGACGGGGAGGCGGAAACCGGCGCGGTCGCCGACGCCGCCGCGGTGGCCGACGCGGCCGTCGGGCTGCTGGCAGCCTGGTCCGCCGTGGGGGTCGACGGGGACCCGCCGAGGCTTGAGACGATGACGGTGATCGCCGCGATCGCGACGACCGCCCCGGCGCCGAGGCCGATGGCCAGCCGCCTGCGGCGCCGCTGGGCCTCCTGGTACCCGTACCCGTACCCGGGTACCGGCCCTGCGGGCCCGCCGAGTCCGCCGGGCCCGCCGAATCCGCCAGGCCCGCCGCCGGGCCCGCCGGGGGCCTGCCAGGGCGCCAGCACCTGCGTGCCCGCGCCGTCGCCGCCGGCCGGGCCCCAGCCCATGCCCGGCTGCGGGTAGCCCGGCTGCACCGTCGTCGGCTGGTAGGCCATCGGCTGGTACCCGGGGCCCGTCGGCAGGGCGGGCTGCGGCTGGGTGGGCGGCCCGGTCGGCGGCTTGGTCTTGCTGAGCCATTCGGCGGAGGGCTGCCCTGTGCCCGGAAACCCGGGGCCGGCCTGGAACGGGGCGCCCTGCAGCACCGTCGCCTGCGGCGGGGCCGCCTCGACCGGGCGCTGGACGGCCGTGGCCTGGACGGCGGCCTGCACCGTGGTGCCCGCCACCGCCGTGGCCTCCACGGCGGCCCCCTGCACAGCGGTCGCCGCGGGCGCCCCGCCGTTCCCGTTAGCGCCCGCGGTCACGTCCGGGTGGGTGTGCTGGGTCCAGCCCGACCCATCCCACCACCGGAGCAAGCTAGGCGTCCCGTACGGGTCCGGGTACCAACCTGAGGAAGGCAAGTCCATGGGGCCAAGGGTAGAAGAACGGACCGCCGCATTATGTGCGAATCGGGCGCGTTACCATTCCGTTGACTGCGGAGAGGTTCCAGATGACGCTGAGGTGTTAGCGGCGATGGTGGCGTCAGTGGTAACTGGTGCGCCTGAGGCGAAGCGCGCGAGGTCCGTGCCCGTCACCAGCCGCGCCGGGAACGGGTCGCCGGCCGCCGCGCGCGCCAGCGCCGCCTCCGGCAGGGCCTGGTCGCTTCCGACGATCACGAGGTTCCCGCGCCGCCGCCCGCGCAGCACGCCCGACTCGGCGACCAGGGCCGTTTCCTTGTAAACGGAGCGGATGGTGGCGACCGCCGACCGCGCCGCGGCGAGTGCCTCCCCGTGGGCGGCGCCGCCGCCGGCCACGTTCACCGCGTAGACCCCGCCGGGCCGCAGCGCGGCGGCCGTCGCGGCGGCGAACTCCGCCGTGGTCAGGTGCGGCGGCGTGACGGCCCCGGCGAACACGTCGGCGATCACCAGGTCGTAGCTCGCCTCCCGCGCGGCCTCGGCGACGGCGCGGGCGTCGGCGGCGCGCACCCGGATCCGGTGCCCGGCGGGCAGCGGCAGGCGCGCGCGGACCAGGCTGGTGAGCTCGTCGTCGATCTCGGCGACAAGCTGCCGGGAGCCGGGCCTGGTGTGCTGGAGGTACCGGGGCAGGGTCAGCGCCCCGCCGCCGAGGTGCAGCGCGCGCACCGGCTCCCCGGGCGGGAACGCCAGGTCGGCGACGTGACCGATCCTGCGGACGTACTCGAACTCCAGGTAGCCGGGGTCGGCGAGGTCCACCCCGCTCTGCGGGACGCCGTCCACGAACAGCAGCCAGGAACCCGGCCGGTCCACGTCCGGCACCAGCTCCGCCGCCCCGAGCCGGACCCGCTGGTGCACGGCGAGCCGGGGAACCGCCTTCGCGGTTCGCCCGGCTCGCCGTCGTGCCTGGTCTGTCACTCCGTCATTATCGGGCAGGCGGGTTAGCCGGCCGACCCCCGCCTGGTGATGCGGTCGACGATGACGGCCGCGAGCAGGACCAGCGCCGTCCACATGAGCTGGGCCGCGGCCGACAGGCCGAGCAGTTCCAGGCCGTTGTAGATGACGCCGACCACGAGGCCGCCGATGACCGCGTGCAGCATCTTGCCGCGGCCGCCGAAGAGGCTGGTGCCGCCGATGACCGCCGCCGCGACGGCGTTCAGCACGTTCTGTCCGCCGTCCACTCCGGTAGAGATCGACCCCAGGTAGGACGCGTAGATGATGCCGGTCAGGCCGGCCGTCAGGCCGCACAGGGTGAACGCGAGCGTGCGGATTCGCACGATGCTGATGCCCGCCCGCCGGGCGGCCTCGGCGTTCCCGCCGATCGCGTAGATGTACCGGCCGAACCGCGTGCGGCCGAGCAGCATCGTCCACAGGAACAAGATGGCGAGCACCACGAGCACGCTCCACGGCATGCCCTCCAGCACGATCAGCCGGCCGCGGTTCTGGTTGGCGATCACCGCCACCACGATGGCGGCGATCAGGACCCCGCCGATCTTCAGCAGCGTGACCGACTGCGGCGGGGCGACGAGGCCCGCCGACCGGCGGCGGAAGTCGCCGTAGAACATGCCGAGGCCGGACAGGACGGCGATGGCGATCATCACGATCCAGGTGGCCGTCGGGCTGAGGTCGCCGTTCTCGATGTCGTTGATGATGCTGTTGTGCAGGTTGATCACGCCGCCGACGCCGATGCTGCCGGTCGCGTTGATCAGGTACAGCAGCAAGCCGGACAGGCCGAGCTGGCCGGCCAGGGTCACCACGAACGACGGCAGCCCCAGTTTCGCGGTGACGATGCCCTGCAGGGCGCCGTAGGCGGCGGAGCCGGCCAGCGCGACGATGACCGCGACCCACCAGGGGTCGCCGAGCGCGAGCAGCCACAGCGCGACGACCGCGCCGCAGGCGGCCGTGTAGCCGGCGGCGAGGTCGATGTCGCCGAGCAGCAGCACGAAGACCTCGGCCATGCCGAGCGTGATGATGAACGCCGACTGCGCCATCAGGTTGACCAGGTTGCCCGCCGAGAGGAACAGCGAGTTCTTGACCTGGAAGATGATCACGATGACGACCAGGCCGGCGATGACCGGCAGCGCGCCGCTCTCGCCGGAGCGGACGCGCCTGCCCATGATCCGCACGTAGTCGCCGAACGAGTTGGCCATCAGGTCGGCCGACACGTCCGGGGACGCCAGGATCTCGCTCTCGGTGGGCGTCGGCTCTTGGTTCACGGACGTCAAGGCTCAGCCCTCCGCGCTCTGCGGGACCGCGGCGCGGCCGCTGGGGCCGGTGCCGGTGGTCATCCAGTGGACCGCAGAGTTGGTGTCGTAGTTGGCCGCCGGCCCGTTCGACACCATGCGGCCGAGGTACAGGACGGCGATGCGGTCGGCGACGCGGAACACGTCGGTGAGGTTGTGCGAGATCACCAGCACGGCGATGCCGCGGCTGGAGAGCTGCTCGATGATGTCGAGGACGAGCGCGGTCTGCGAGACGCCGAGCGCCGCGGTCGGCTCGTCCATGATCACGAGCTTGGCGTCGAGCATGACGGCCTTGGCCACGGCGATGGCCTGCCGCTGCCCGCCGGACAGCGAGCCAACCGGCTGGCGGATGTTGCGGACCGTGGTGACCCGCAGGTCGGCGAGGGTCTCCTTCGCCGCCTTCTCCATCGTGATCTCGTCAAGCAGCCCGGTCTTCAGCGCCTCGTGCCCGAGCATCATTTTCTGCACGATGTCCAGGTTGTCGGCCAGCGCCAGGTCCTGGTACACGGTGGCGATCCCGGTCGCGGTCGCCTCCTTGGGCGAGCGGAAGTGCACGGGCCTGCCCTGCCACAGGATCTCGCCCCGGGTCGGTTCCCAGATCCCGGCGATCGTCTTGATCAGCGTCGACTTTCCCGCGCCGTTGTCGCCAACGAGGGCGGTGACCTGCCCGGCGGGAATGTCTAGGTTGATGTCAGTCAGTGCGTGCACGGGCCCGAAGCTCTTCCCGATGCCACGCAGCCGCAGCAGCGGCTCAGCGTCGTTCACGATCACATCCTGCCTGAGGACTGCGCCGGGGGCGCGGGCTGGCCAGCCCGCGCCCCCGGACGGTGTGCTTGTCTATCACCCAGTGATGCCGGCGGCGGTGCAGGCGCTCGCGTAGGAGCCCGCGCACAGCTGCGAGGCGGAGACGAACTTGTCCGCGATGATCGTCGAGTTCATGTTCGCCGTGGTGACCCACTCCGGGCTCAGCAGGACAGACGGGACCGAGACCTTGGCCGTGGTGTCCTGCGTCGACCCGTTCACCAGGCTGGCGGGCGGCGTCTGGCCGGCGCGCACGTAGACCGCGAGCGCCGCGGCGGCCTGGGCCTCCTCGTAGATCGGCTTGTAGACCGTGCCGCACTGGTAACCGGTCAGGATGTTCTGCAGGCCGGTCAGCGTGGCGTCCTGCCCGGTGGTCGGGAAGGTCTTCGCCTTGACGCCCTGGCCCTGCAGGTAGTGGATGATCGGCGCGCCGTTCTCGTCGTTCGGGATCAGCGCGGCGTTGATGTCCTTGTGGGCGGTGTACTGCTGCTGGAACTCCGACAGCGCGACCGACGGCGTCCAGGTGCCGGCCGGGTTGGACACGTCCTTGTACTTGCCCGAGGAGAAGTACGGGGCGAGCACGCCGTCGTAGCCCTGCGCGAACAGCGTCGCGTTGTTGTCGGTCGGCGCGCCCTTCATCACGATGACGCTGGGGCTCTTGACCCCCCAGGCCGTGATGCAGGACACCAGGCCCTGCCCCATGACCTGGCCGACCTTGACGTTGTTGAACGACACGTAGTAGGAGCGCGTGCCGCCCAGCGTCAGCCGGTCGTAGTCGATGACCGCCACGCCGTGCTGCTTGGCGTAGGACTCGATGTGCGCGCCGACGCCGGAGTCGAGCGGGTCGACGACCAGCACGCTGGCGCCCTGGGTGATGGCCGACTGGGCCATGCTGAACTGGGTCGCGTCGCTGCCCAGCGCGTTCTCGATGGTGAAGTCCGAGGACGAGAGGCCGGCGTCGGTGAACGCCTGCTTCAGGTACGGCGCGTCGAACTCGACGTACCGGGTGGAGGAGACGGTGTCCGGGAGGATCACCGTGATGTTGCCCTTGCCGGCGCTCGCGACGGACTTGAGCTGCGTCATCGCGGAGAAGTCGTTCGTGAGGCTGCCGGCGGAGATCGACGCGCCGCTCGCGCTGGCCGGCGTGGACCCTGCCGGGCTCGACGACGCCGTGGCCGGCGCGGAGCTGCTGCTGGAACTGCTAGAACTGCTGCAGCCGGCCGCGACGAGCACCGCGGCCAGGGCGGCTGCGGCGGTCAGGCCAGCTCGGGCTGAAACGGAATACAACGGTGTACCTCGCTCATTCACTCGCGCATGCCAGATGAGGCACGTGCGAGACCAGATCCGTATAACCCGGTCACAATTGACCGGGCTATTGGCCGAAATGCTAGATGTACGCGGAGAAACGTTGTCGTTAACACCTTCGCGGTATCGTTAAAAAAGCGTTAACGCTTGGACCGTCACAGGCGCGTCACGGTAATCTTCGGTATTGATTCGTGACGTTTCTGTTTCCCTCGCGTTAATCTGACGGGCATTGTCGGCTTACGATATCCCATGGTTACTCCGCGTAGTTGCGGCGGCTAGTCCCCGGCGATTCTGTACCCGGCGCGCGGCTGCGTGATGATCAGCGGCGCCCCGCCCGGCCGCTCGAGTTTGGCCCGCAGCCGCCTGATGTACACGCGGACGTACTCGGTTTCCGTCTCGTACCCGCGCCCCCAGACCCGGCGGAGCAGGTGCGCGCGGGACAGCAGCTTGCCGCGGTTCAGCGCGAGTTCCCGCAGCAGCGCGAACTCGGTCGGCGTCAGGTGCACGATCTCGCCCGCGAGCCGGACCTGCTGCGCCGGCAGGTCGAGCTCGATGTCACCGATCGTGATGACCGACGGCGCCGCCTCGGCGGTCGCGTCCGCGGGCCGGGTCCGCCGCAGCGTGGCGAGGATCCGCGCCAGCAGCTCCTCGATGCCGAACGGCTTGGTCATGTAGTCGTCCGCGCCCATGTTCAGCGCGTTGACCTTGTCCCGCTCGCCGCCGCGGGCCGAGACGACGATGATCGCCACGTTGGACCGCTCGCGGATCTGTCGGCACAGCTCGAACCCGTCGACCTCGGGCAGCATCAGGTCGAGCAGCACCATGTCCGGCTGCTCGGTGTCAAGCAGCGTCAGCGTCTTGCTCCCGTCGAAGGACACCAGGGTGTCGAAGCCGCGTACCGCCAGGTTCGACCGCATCAGGTCGACGATATTCGGGTCGTCCTCGACGATGAGCACGCGGGTCGGGATGGTCGGCTCGGTCAACGCGCTTGCACTCCAGTCACGGGCTTCTCGTCAGCGAGGGGTTTCTCTATAGGCAGCGTAACGAGGAAGCACGTGCCCCGGTCGACCGGCTCAAGCTCAAGGCGGCCGCCGTGCGCGGCCACGATCCCGCTGGCGATCGACAGCCCAAGCCCCGCGCCGGACCCGCGCCGCCGCGGCTTGATGGTGCCGGCGGCGAGCACGTCGTGCCAGCGCGGGTCGCGCTGGCCCGCCGCCGCGGTGACGGCCCTGGCCAGTTCGGACGGCAGGCCCTCGCCGTCGTCGGCGACCCGCACGGTCACCGCCCCGCGCGGCTCGTCCAGGGCGGCCGCCACGTCCACCCGGGTCCCCGGCGGGTTGTGCCCGAGCGCGTTGCCGAGGAGGTTGACGAACACCTGCTCCAGGCGGTCGTGGTCGGCCCAGATGGACGGAAGCCCCGGCATCTCGGCCACGTGCACGCCGGACGCCGCCTCCGGGGGCAGGACGGCGACCGCCGCCTCGAGCACCAGCGGGATGTCGCACCAGTCGCTGTTCAGCCGCAGGATGCCGGATTCGATCGTGGAGAAGTCAAGCAGGTCGTTGACCAGCCGCCCCAGCCGCGACGACTCGGCCGCGATGCGGGAAAGGAACCGCTGCTGCGAGTCGGCGTCCCAGGTGACGTCGCGCTGCAGCAGGCTGGTGGCGTACCCGGTGATCGCGGTGAGCGGCGTTCGCAGCTCGTGGCTGAGCCGGCGCAGGAAAGTGCGCTGCAGCTCGCGCGACTGGCGCAGCGCCATCGCCTCCTGCCGGGCGATCAGCGCCCGCTCGCGCTCGAGCGCGAGCCGCACCGAGTTCGCCGCGTCCTCGAGCAGGGCGGTCGCGTCATCGGACCGGGTGCCGTCCTGCCAGCCGGCCAGCAGCACGGTCCGCCCGTCGGGCAGGGCGAAGGAGACCGACAGGTACCGGCCGCTGAGGTCGCCGCCGGCGCGCCGGGTGCCCAGGCTCACCGGGCCGGCGACCGCCACCCCGTCCGGGTCGGCCCGGTCCAGGACGGCGGCCGCCACGGCGAGGGTCGCCTCGGGCGGCTGGCGGTCCGGCTCGTGGTCGCCGGGGCTGGAGTAACCGCGGCTCAGCATGGTCCCGTCGGGCAGCGCGGCGACGAGCGCCACCTCGTCCGCGCCGAGCCCGCCGCGCAGCGCCTGCAGCGCGATGCGCAGCCCGGCCGGCGTCGGCACCGGGCCGGCCAGGGTCTGCAGCATCTCCCTGATCGTCTCGAGCAGCCGGTTGCGCGCGGTCAGTTCCTCAAGCAGCCGGTCCCGCTCGATCGCGCTCGCCGCGTACCCGGCGTACAGGGAGGCGAGGTCCAGGTCATCGCGGCGCGGCCTGCCCGGCATCGCGCGGAACACCGTGATCACGCCGAGCAGCCCGCCGGGTCCGAGCACCGGCACCGACCAGGAACTGGCCACCCTGGCCGGCCGGGCCAGGTCGCCGAAGACATCCCAGGACCCGCCCCCGGCCCGCAGGTTCTCCTCGATGACCGGCGCCTGCCGCTCGGCGGCGAGCCCGGCGGGGCCGCCCGCCGCCCCGACCGGCAGCCGCGCCCAGGCGTCGAGCAGCGCCTCCGGCATGCCGAGCGACGCGGCCCGGACCAGGCCGCCGTCCTCGAGCAGGTGAATGGCCAGCCGTTCGCTGCCCAGCGCCGCCCCGAGCGCGGACAAGATCAGCGACAGCGACGAGGACGGGTCGGCGGCGACCAGCCGCCCGGCCAGGCCGTGCAGCCGGCTGAGCTGGAACCGCGCCGAGGAGTCGACCGGCTGGCCGGAGACCAGCGCCACGACGTCGTCCGGGTGCACCTCGCTCGGCAGCACGGAGGTGACCACCCGGCCGTGCCGCAGCACGACGATCCGGTCGGCGAGCCGGAACATCAGCTCCGTGTCGTGCCCGGACAGCAAGATCGTGGTCCCCCGCGCGCGCAGCCGGGTGATCAGCCGCTCGACGAGCGCCGCCTCCCGCGCGGCGAGCGACGCGGTCGGCTCGTCGAGCAGCAGCAGGCGCGGGTTGTGCGCCATCGCCCGGGCCACCGCCACCATCTGGCGCTGCCCGCCGGACAGCAGCCGCACCGGCCGCGTCGTGTCCCGCAGCGGGATCTCGAGCCGGTCGAGCAGCCGGGCCGCGTCCCGGTGCAGCGCCACGTCGGAGAACAGGTGGCTGCGCCGCTCGTTGCCGAGCATCACGTTCGCGGCGACGTCCAGGTTGTCGCTCAGCGCCAGGTCCTGCCAGACCACGCGCACCCCGAGCCGCGCGGCGGCCGACGGCAGCGGCGCCACCGACTGCCCGCCCACCCTGATCACCCCGGAAACCGGGGTCACGTCTCCCGCGATGGACCTGATCAGGGTGGTCTTCCCGGCCCCGTTCTCCCCGGCGAGCGCCACGACCTCCCCGGCCCGCAGCGCCAGGTCCACCCCTTCGAGCGCGGTGAGCGCGCCAAACCTCACCGTGAGCCCGGACACCGCGAGTTCGGGTGCCGCGCTCGCGATGTCCCAATTCGCCGCGCTGGTCATCCCACCATTGTTATCTACATTCCGGGGCCGGGCGCCGCGGTCCTCGCTAGTGCTGAGTCATCGGCCGAACGGGCCCCGGTGCTACCTGGCGCTCCAGCGCCGCGCCAGCGGGGCCGGCGGCGCGGGCGCGCCCGCGCCGCCCGGGCGCCCGCCAGGCACGGTCGCCCAGCAGCGACAGGCCCGCCGGGAGCAGCACGCCGCGCACGATCGTCGCGTCGATCAGCACCGCCGCCGCCATCGTGACGCCGAACAGCTGGAACTCGATCTCGCCCAGGGTGGCGAAGATGGAGAACACCGCCACCATGATGGCCGCCGCGCTGGTCACCACGCCCGCGCTGGAAGAGATCCCGTCGATGACCGCGGCCCGCGGGCTCGCCCCGCGCCCGCGCAACTCGGCGATCCTGCTGAGGATGAACACGTGGTAGTCCATGGACAGCCCGAACAGCAGCACGAACATGAACAGCGGCAGCCACGGGACGATGCCGCCGTAGGGCGTGAAGCCGAGCAGCCCGTGCCCGAGGCCGTGCTGGAAGACCAGCGTCATCAGCCCGAAGGCCGCCCCGACCGAGAGCAGGTTGAGCAGGATCGACAGCGCCGGGATGGCCAGCGAGCGGAAGGTGATCAGCAGCAGGACGAACGCGAGCAGCGCGACCAGCGCGAACACCAGCGGCGCGGTGACGCCGAGCTGGTGGTTGACGTCGAGGCTGGAGGCCGTCTGCCCGCCCACCGCGTAGCTGATCCCCGGCACCTTCCCGATGGTCGCGGGCAGCACGTGGTCCCGCAGCGTGATCAGGGCGCTGTTCGACGTCGCGTCCGAGGCGCTGCCCGCCAGCGGAACGCTGACGACCATGACCCTGCCGCCGGCGAGCGCCGCGGTGGTCACCGGCTCGCGCAGCGCCCCGTGGCTCGCGGCGACCGCGCCGTTCAGCGCGGTGAGGGCGTGGCCGAATTGGGGACCGGACAGGCCGTTGCCGGTGACGACGACCTCGGCGGGCGCCGGGCCGCCGGGGAAGGCGGCCTGGATCGCGTCGAGGGTCCGGACGACGGGCACGCTCGCCGGCAGCGAGTCGATGCCGGGGTCCTCCAGGTGCAGGCTGAGCAGCGGCACGGCGAGCGCCAGCAGCGCCGCGGCGGCGAGCCCGCCGAGCACCAGCGGGCGGCGGGTGACGGCGGTGACGACGGCCCGCCAGAGCCGCGACGGCCGGGCGGTCGCCTGCCGCCGCCCGAGGAACGGGACGCGGGCCCGGTCGGTGGCCGTGCCGAGCAGGGCGAGCAGCGCGGGCAGGAAGGTCAGCGACCCGAGCACCGCGATCCCCACCACCGCGATGGTCCCGAGCGCCACCCCGTAGAAGACCTGGAACCCGGTGACGAACAGCCCCGCCATGCACGCGATCACGGTGAGGCCGGCCGCCACGATGGCCCGGCCGGAGGTGCGGGCGGCCGTGCGCAGCGCCTCGGCGGTGGTGGCGCCCGCGGTGCGCTCCTCGCGGACCCGGCGCAGGTAGAACAGCGAGTAGTCGATGCCGACGGCCATCCCGACGAGCAGCACGATGGACGAGGTCGTGGAGCTGATCGGCACGAGGCGGCTGAGGACGGCCAGCAGGGAGATCGCGGAGATCACGCAGGTGCCCGCGAGCAGCAGCGGGATGCCCGCGGCGATCAGCGCACCGAACGCGAGCAGCAGCAGCCCGAGCGACACCGGCACCGACGTGACCTCGGCCTTGCGGAAGTCCTGGCTGGCCTGCGCGCCGGTGGCCCGGTCCACGCTGGCGCCCCCGGCCTCGGCGACGGTCAGCCCCGGGTACTTCGCCTGGACGGCGGCGACCGCGTTCAGCGCGGGCACGACCGCCTGGTCGTCGTTGCCCGGGTTACCCGCGACGTTGAACGTGACAAGGGCGGCGTTGCCGCTGGTCAAACCGGGGGTCGTCAACGGGGAGCGGATGTCCGCCGCCGCGCCGGGCAGCCCCCGCAGCGCGGTGACGACCTGCTGGGCGGCCTGGCGCAGCTGCGGGTCGCTGGCGAAGGTCCCGGCGGCGGAGCGGGCCTTGATGAGCACGGACTCGCTGGCGGGCTGCTGGACGCCGGGCTCGTTCAGCACCCGCTCGGCCTGCCCGGCCTGGCCGGGGTCGTAGGCGTTGGTGTTCGCGACGCCCAGCTTCTGGCCGGCCATGAACGCGGCGACGACCAGGACCAGCCAGCCGATCACGACCGCGACCCGGTGCCTGACGGACCAGCCGGCGATCCGTTCGACAACGGGGGCCTTAGCCCTGCGGCCCGTGTCCGCTCCGGTTTTCCGCGCTGGGTGACTGGCGCTGTGATTAGAGCTGTGATGAGAACTGTGATGGGGACGGTAATCGGCGGTGTTCACGGTGACCCCACCCGGTCTCGTTGCGGCGCTGTCATGGAAGTAGCCATGGGGCAATGCTGCGTCCGTCCGCCACCGGGCCGACATGGTGCGGCCCGGTGCATTCCGGGTGGGGTTAACCCAACCTCGTTTCCGTGGGCGCTCCGCCTGGCGACGCACCCGGGTGATCGCCTAGCGTCACTGGTATGTCCCTTCTCCGCGGTCTGGTGTCGGCCCGCACCTGGCTCGCCTTCACCCACCACGTCGCCGGGCTGGTGCTGGCGATCGCCTCGTTCACGGTCGTCGTCACCGGGGTGGCGGTCGGCGTGGCGCTGCTGCCGCTCGCCCTGGCCGGCCTGCCGGTCCTCGGCGTGACCGCCCGCCTGGCCGACGGGTTCGCCGCCGTCGAGCGGGCCAGGTTCCGGCTGCTCGGGGTAGACATCCCCGGCCGGCCCGCGGACGGCAAGCGCGGCTACCGGGCGCTGGTCATCCCCAGGCGGGCCACGCTCACCGGCCGCGTTACCCGCGGCCGGGTGCTGCACGCGGTGCTGCGCCTGCCGTTCAGCGTGGTCGCGTTCACGTTCACGGTCGCGCTCTGGGCCGTGGGCGTGACCGGCCTCACCATCCCGCTGTACGCGAGCCAGCTCCCCGGCGGCGGCCTGTCGGTCAGCGGGACGGTGTACGCCGGGACGACGCCGCTGTGGCTGTCCTGCGCGGTCGGCCTGATCGCGCTGCTCGCCGCCCCGCCGCTCACCCGGAGCCTGGCGGCCGGCGACGCCACGTTCACCCGCTGGCTCATCTCCCCGCCCCGCGACGCCGAGCTCGCGGCGCGGGTGACCGAGCTCGAGGTCAGCCGGGAGCGCGTGGTCGACGCCGCCGAGGCCGAGCGCAGGCGGATCGAGCGCGACCTGCACGACGGCGCACAGCAGCGCCTCGTCGCGGTCGCGATGGAGCTCGGCCGGGCCAAGGCGAAGTTCGCCGACGACGTCGACGCCGCGGCCGCGCTGGTCGACCAGGCCCACGCGGAGGCCAAGGCCGCGCTCGTCGAGCTGCGCGAGCTGGTGCGCGGCGTCCACCCGCCGGTGCTCACCGACCGCGGCCTCGACGCGGCGCTTTCCGGCCTCGCCGCCCGCTGCCCGGTACACGTCGAGACACACGTCGACGTGCCGGTGCGGCCGCGGCCCGCGGTGGAGGCGGTCGCCTACTTCACGGTCGCCGAGGCGCTCACCAACGTCGCCAAGCACTCCCGGGCCACCCGCGTGCGGGTGGTCGTCGAGGGCGCGCCCGGTCCGGCCGGCACGCTCAACGTCGTGATCAGCGACGACGGCATCGGCGGGGCCGACGCAGACGGCGCCGGGCTGCGCGGCCTCGCCGACCGGATCGCCGGGATCGACGGCGAGCTGTCCGTCGAGTCACCGCCCGGCGGCCCCACGATCATCTCGGCGATCCTGCCATGCTGAGCGGGGAGCCCGTGGTAACGGTTACCGCCATGCGCGTCGCGATCGCCGAAGACTCCGTCCTGCTCCGCAAGGGCCTCACCCTGCTCCTCGAGGAGGCCGGCCACGAGGTCGTCGCCGCCGCGGGCGACGCCGAGGCGTTCCTGCGCGCCGTCCGCGACGCGCGGCCGGACGCCTGCGTCGTCGACGTGCGGATGCCGCCGACGTTCACCGACGAGGGCCTGCGCGCGGCCCTGCTCGTCCGCGACCAGTGGCCGGACGTCGGCGTCCTCGTGCTGTCCCAGTGGGTGGAGGAGCGCTATGCCACCGAGCTCATCGCCGGCCGCCCGCACGGCGTCGGCTACCTGCTGAAGGACCGGGTCGCCGACGTGGACGAGTTCCTCGACGCGCTGAACCGGGTCGCGGCGGGCGGCAGCGCCTTCGACCCGGAGGTCGTCGCCCAGCTCCTGGCCCGCAGCCGCCACCCGCTCGGCGACCTCACCCCGCGGGAACGCGAGGTCCTCGCCCTCATGGCCGAGGGCCGCTCCAACGCCGCGATCGCCGCCGCCCTCGTCGTGGGGGCCGGCGCGGTCGAGAAGCACATCAACAACATCTTCACCAAGCTCGGCCTCGCCCCGGCCGAGCGCGACCACCGCCGCGTCCTCGCGGTCCTGCGCTACCTGGGAACGAGCTGATCACCATGGTCACGACGTCGCCGCCCACCACGTCGCCGAGCACAGGGGGACGGCTCCCGCTGACCCCGGGCCGCATCACCGCCCTCGTCATCGGCGTCCCGATCTGCGTCGCCCTCGTCGCGAACGCCGGCTTCAGCCTGCTCGCGCCGTTCGCCGAAGGCAGCTACCCCGTCCGCTACGCCGCCCCGGCGGCCGCCAGGTCCCTGACCATGCACTCCGCCGGCGGCCAGCTCACCGTCAAGCCGACGACGGGCGACCGGCTGACGCTCAGCGGCACCGCCCACTACAGCTTCATCAAGTCCTCGGTCACCGAGCAGACGACCGGCGGCGACACGACGGTGACCTACCACTGCGTCACCCTGCCGTCCGGCAACTGCGGGCTCGACGCGACGGCCTTCATCCCGGCTGGGCTGCCGGTCACGGCGAGCACCGACGGCGGCAACGCCTCGGTCAGCGACATCAGCGCCCCGGTCACGCTCTCCACCGGCGGCGGCGACCTGTCCGCCGACCACATCGCCAAGGGGCCGCTGAGCCTGAGCACGGACGGCGGCAACGTCACCGCGAGCGACATCACGGCGCCATCGTTCAGCGCCTCCTCCGGCGGCGGCGACATCCAGGCGAGCACCGTCGACTCGCCCGCGGTCACGATCACCACCGACGGCGGGAACATCCAGGTCACCGGCGTCACAACCGGGAAGGTGTCCGCGTCCACCGGCGGCGGCGACATCTACATCGCCTTCGCCACGGTCCCCGGCAACGTCCACGTGACCACCTCCGGCGGCAACATCACCCTCGTCCTCCCGCGCGGTAACACGATGTACAACGTCAACTCGCACACCGGCGGCAACAACTCCGACGGCCTTTCGACGAGCACGTCCTCCGCCAACGTGATCACCGCGACCAGCGGCGGCGGCGACATCACCCTCCGCTACGCGTAAGCAGGGATGCGCGAGCGGCGGTTCGCCGGGCAGACCACGGGCAGCCAGCGGCCGACCCTGGAATCCGGTGAGGCGCAGGGCGGGACCACCCAGACGGAGATCCTGGCCGCCGCCACCCGCGCCCGCCGCCGAGCCCCGGTCCGCCAAGTCCCCCGCCGCTAGCCCGATCCCATCCCGGCCGACCTGTTCGCGATGCGTTAGTGCAAGAGACGCAAGAGAGTGGATCGTTACGCGCACCCGGGTGCTCGTAACGATCCACTCTCCTCAACGCTCACCGAAGACGCGGAGATAACAGCAAGAGGCGGGATCTCGCTGGGACCGGGTGCTCGTAACCAGTGGACGGGCGGCGCGGAGCACCCGCCCGTTCGGTATGACGATTGTGATTGTGACTTTGCGGCGGAAATTACAGCGACGCGAAGGCGTTCTCCAGGATGTCCAGGCCCTCTTCCAGCAGTTCCTCGCCGATGACGAGGGGCGGCAGGAAGCGGAGCACGTTGCCGAACGTCCCGCAGGTGAGCACGACGAGGCCGGCCTGGTGGCAGAACGCCGCGACCGCCGCGGTGGACGCCGGGTCCGGGTCCAGCGTGCCCGGCCTGGTCAGTTCGACCGCGATCATCGCGCCCCGGCCGCGCACGTCGGCGATGACCGGGTAGGTCTCGGCGAGCTTGCGCAGGCGGGGGAGCATGATCTCGCCGATCCGGCGCGCCCGGGCCGGCAGGTCCTGCGACGCCATGGTCTCGATCGCGCCGAGCGCGGCGGCGCAGGCGACCGGGTTGCCGCCGTAGGTGCCGCCGAGGCCGCCGGCGTGGACCGCGTCCATGATCTCCGCCCGGCCGGTCACGGCGGCCAGCGGGAGGCCGCCGGCGATGCCCTTGGCGGTCGTGACCAGGTCCGGGACGACGCCCTCGTGCTCGACGGCGAACCAGTCGCCGGTCCGGCAGAACCCGGACTGGATCTCGTCGGCGATGAACACGATCCCGTGCTGGCGGCAGAACTCCGCCAGGCCGGCGAGGAACCCGTCCGGCGGGACGATGAAACCGCCCTCGCCCTGGATCGGCTCGATGATGACGGCGGCCACGTTCTGCTCGCCGACCTGGGTGTGGATCAGCGACCTGACCACGTCGAGGGCCTGCGCCCGGCACGCCTGCGGGCCGCCCGGCCAGCGCAGCGGGTAGGCCATCGGCACCCGGTAGACCTCGCCGGCGAACGGGCCGAAGCCCTGCTTGTAGGGCATGTTCTTCGCGGTCAGCGCCATCGTCAGGTTCGTCCGGCCGTGGTAGGCGTGGTCGAACGCGACGACCGCCTGGCGGCCGGTGTTGTGCCGGGCGATCTTGATCGCGTTCTCGACGGCTTCGGCGCCGGAGTTGAACAGCGCGGACCGCTTCTCGTGCGTGCCCGGCGTCCTGCGGCCGAGTTCCTCGCAGACCTCCACGTACCCCTGGTACGGGGTGACCATGAAGCAGGTGTGGGTGAACTGGGCGACCTGGGCCTGGACGCGCTCGACGACGGCCTGCGCCGCGTTCCCCACCGAGGCGACCGCGATGCCCGACCCGAAGTCGATCAGCGTGTTGCCGTCCGCGTCCAGCAGGACGCCGCCGCCGGCCGCGGTGACGAAGACCGGCAGCGTGGTGGAGACGCCGCGTGCCACGGCGGCGTTCCGGCGATCCATCAGCGCGCGCGAGGCGGGGCCGGGGATCTCGGTGACTAGGTTACGGCGTTGGTGCAGGCCAGGGCCGCCTGCGGGAAGTGCGGTCATGTTCGGACGATAACATCCGGACATGCCTGACCAGAATGGCGGATCAGCCACGGCGGTGAATCTCACAAGCGGCCCGGCGAACTTCGGGCTCTTTGACGGCGTGTTCGCCCGCGGTGGCGCGGTCGCGGACGACGCCGCCTGGCTCAGGGCGATGCTCGCGGCCGAGGCCGGGCTCGCCCGAGCACTCGAACGGGCCGGCGCGGCGCCCGCCGGCGCGGGCGCGGCGGTGACCGCGGCGGCCCGGACGGAAAACTTCACGCCGGAGGACCTCGCGCAACTCGCCCGGGCCGCGACGCTCACCGGCAACCCGGTGCCCGGGCTGGCCCGGGTGCTGGCCGGGAAGGTCGCCAGCCCGGCCGGGAGATCGGCCGTCCACCACGGCGCGACCAGCCAGGACATCATGGACACCGCGGCGATGCTGCTGGCCAGGGACGCCCTCAGCGCCACGGAAGCAGACCTGAGAGCCGCCGCGGCGGCGGCCGCGCGCCTGGCCGAGGCGCACCGCGGCACCCTCATGATCGGGCGCAGCCTGCTGCAGCAGGCCGTGCCGACCACGTTCGGGCTGGTCGCGGCGGGCTGGCTGGCCGGGCTCGACAGCGCGATCGAGTGGCTCGCGTTCGTGCGCGGCACGCGGCTCGCCGTGCAGTTCGGCGGCGCCGTCGGCACCCTGGCGTCCCTCGGGGACAGCGGCGCGCGGGTGAAGGCGCTGCTGGCGCAGGAGCTTGGCCTGGCCGACACGCCCGTGCCGTGGCACACCGAGCGGCTGCGGATCATCGACGTCGGGACCGTCGCGGCGCGGGTCACCGCGGCGCTGTCGCCTGTCGCCCGCGACGTGACCCTGCTCGCGCAGACCGAGGTGGGCGAGGTCTGCGAGGGGGCCGACGGCAACGCGAACGGCGCGCCCCGGCGCGGCGGCTCGCCCGCCGCGCCCGGCAAGCGCACCCCGGTCGCCGCCGTCGCGATCCTGGGCTGCGCCAAGCAGGCACCCGGGCTCCTCGCGACGCTGGTCGCGAGCGCCGAGCAGGAACACCAGCGCGCGGCCGGCGCCTGGCACGCGGAGTGGCAGCCCTACAGCCACCTGCTCCAGGTCGCGGCCTCGTCCGCCGCCTGGGCCGGCGACCTCCTCGGGCACCTGAGCGTCGACAGGGCGCGGATGGCCGCCAACCTGGCCGAGGCCGGCGGCCTGCCCCTAGCCGAGCGGGTCACCGCCCTGCTGCGTGGTTCGCTCGGCGCCTCGGCCGCGCACGAACTCGTGTCGGTCGCCGCCGCGAGGTCCGCGTCCTCCGGCATTCCGCTGCGCGACGTCCTGCTGGCGACCCCGGAGACCGAGGACAAGCTCACCCGGGCCGGCATCACCCCCGACCAGGTCGAGCGGGCCCTGGATCCGGCCGGCTACCTCGGCGCGGCGCAGGAGTTCATCAGCGCCGCGCTGGCCGCCCACGCGGCAGCGGGCGAGAGCGGGCAGCCGTAGCGGGGCGCCATCCGGTCGCGCGGTTAGCGGTTAGGAGTGCTCGCGCTTCCAGAGGTAGACCAGGGTGGTGACCATGGCGACGAAGAGGACGGCCGTGATCAGGTACGAGGTCATGGCAGTTGCCCCTTCGGTGCGGTGCGGCGCGTATCCACCAGCGAAGTCTAACGACGCCCGGTTACACCGGTGTTTCGCCAGGTTACGTCGGCCGTGCCGCTCGCCGCGCCTGACCAGGCGATCGCCTGTACCGGCTGTCCGCGCTGGACGAGGACACGGCGGCCTGGCTGGTGAACGTGTGCTTCTTCAGCCCCGGCGGCCCGTGCCTTACTCCGGCGACGCGTCGAGGTCGGACTCGGCGAGGAGCCGCGGCGTCTCCTCGGGGCTGAGCAGCAGGGCGGCCAGCAGGTGACGGGCGTGCCACTGCCCCGCCGCCCAGGCCAGGCCGTGCGCCAGGCCCTCCACGGTGGCCGTGTGCAACTCGTCGCCGGCATAGCGCCAGGGGAGGTCCGCGCCGTCGACCGTGAGGCTGTCGTGTTCCCGGTAGGTCGCCGGCGCACCGGGCAGGACGTCCCGGATGACGCCGGGGACCGGCCGGCGTTCGCCGGATGACTCGACGATGCCGGGGGACTCCTCGGAGACCAGGGGCAGGTCGAGCAGGTCGGCCAGCCGGGCCGCGTGCCGGTACGGCGCGATGACCAGGGGCAGGTCCGTGACCAGCGGCCACAGGTCGGGGGCGTCGAGAACCAGGGTGTCGGCGGCGTCCGCGACGGTGAGCTTGCCTGCCTGGATCGCGCGGACCCGCTCCGGCGGGGTGAGCGCGTCCGGGGTGACGCCTTCGGCGGCGGCGAGTGCCGACCACAGTGCCCGCAGCTGCGGCCTGGTGACGGGACGGCCCGGGTCGGCGAGCCTGGCGAGCAGTTCATCCGGGCCGCCTGGCTCGGCCAACAGGGCGCTCAGCGAGGCACGGACGCCGAGCGCGCGGGCGATCACCGGGTCGCCGAGCAACCGCGCGAGCAGCGGACCAGTGTCCCCGCCTTCCCCGATCGCCTGGTAGAGCCCGGCCAGGAGCGGGTCGCCATCCGGGGTGCGCAGGCCGGACGGCCGCTGCCCGTCGATCGTCACGTGCCGGCGCAGCCACCAGGCCGTGTAGGACGGAACGTCCGCGTGGCTGCCCCCGGGGAGGCGAACGCGGGCGGGCTCGGTGAGCGCGGCGCGCAGCGGCGCCCGGGTCAGCAGGTCCAGCGCCTGCGGCCAGCGGGCGGGGTCGACGAGGTCCAGGTCGCGCACCGCGACGACCTCGATGGCCACCGGCGGCAGGCTCAGGGCGGGGCCGTCGCTGGCCCCGGCCGCCCGGCCCGGTCGCGCGGCCGCCCGGCTGGCGGCCGCCCACTGGTCCGCTCCGTCCACCTCCAGGTCGCCGGCGGACTCGTCAAGCTCGACGTCCTGCGCCCGCAGCAGGCCGAAGGACGACAGCACCCCCGCGGCCTGCAGCGCCTGGTTCCCGTGCCGGGCGGCGAAGTCCGCGCTGACGACGCCGAATGGCGCGTCTTGCGCGAGAAGCCCGGCCAGCGGCGCGCCCGGCAGCAGCAGTTCGCCCGCCGGGTACCAGTCGCCGTCCTCGGCGGGCAGCGCCAGGCCGGCCAGCCACGGGTACTCGCCCGGCTCGGCGGCTACCGCCGCGACCAGCCCGAGCACGGCATCGGCGACCCGCTGCGGGCTGTCGTCGTCGAAGTACGCCTCGGCCGCCCGGTCGTAGGAGGCGGCGACGGCGGCGCGGGTGGCCGGGTCCTCCAGCGCGCTGCGCGGCGTCGCCTCCACCGCGCCAAGGCGGGCGAGCAGCGGATGCGCCGCCTCGGGGTCGGCCACGCGGAGCCCGAGGACGGCGAGCCGGCCGGTGTGCTCAAGCCCAGGTCCCGGCAGCAGCAGCCCGCGCGGCCCGCGGACCAGCCGCCCGTCGGCGAGCGGCACCGGCAGCGCGCCGAGCTCGGCCCGTTCTTCGGCGGGCACGCCGGCGAGGGCCCCGTACAGCCCGCGCCACCACGCGGGTTCCCGGTCGAGCGAGGCCAGCAGGTCGGCAAGCTCGGCGAGCGGCATCCGGCGGACCCCGAGTACCGCCCACGCGGGATGCCGCACCGGGCCCGCGACCAGGTTCGGCAGCACGGGGGCAAGCCATTCGGCCAGCCCCGCCGCCGAGGTGGCGAGCAGCACGGCGTCCCGCGGCCGCACCCGGCCGGCCCGGTCAGCCGGCGGGGCCGCCCGGACCGCCCGGGCCGCCGCCCGGCCGGGCGGCCCGGTTTCCGCGAGCGGCCGCGG
>DAHWEX010000716.1 GCA_027326205.1 Actinomycetota bacterium | reverse complement strand
GCGGCGTCGAAGCCGCTGGCCAGTTCGGACTGGATGTCGGTGACCTTGGCGTTGAGCTCCAGCGTGACGCCCATGGCCAGGATGCGGTTCACCTCGGCGTCCAGGATGTCGCGCGGCAGCCGGTACTTGGGTATGCCGTAGCGCATCATGCCGCCGGAGGCGGCGCCCGCGTCCCTGACCGTGACCGCGTGGCCCAGCCGGGTGAGGTGGTAGGCGGCGGACAGGCCGGATGGCCCCGCGCCTACCACCAGCACCCGCTTGCCCGTCGGCGCCGCCGCGACGGGCATCCGCCATCCTTCGCGGATGGCCTGGTCGCCGAGAAAGCGCTCGACCGAGTTGATGCCGACCGCCTGGTCGGCCTGCGCCCGGTTGCACGCGGTCTCGCACGGCCGGTAGCAGACCCGGCCCATGACCGCGGGGAACGGGTTGTCGGCCATGATCTGCCGCCACGCGGCCTCGTAGGCGGGCAGGCCGCCTTCCTCGGCGTGGTACAGCCACTGCTGGATGTTCTCGCCGGCCGGGCACGCGTTGTTGCACGGCGGCAGGAGCGACACGTAGACCGGGCGCTCGGTGCGCCAGGTTCCGGTGTGGTTGGCCCGGCTGGAGCCGGGGTCGAGCGTGATGGCGAATGGCTTGTCCATGAGGTCACCTCTCCTGCGGGGTGTCACGGTGCGGTGCCACAGGAACCGGCGGCCGTTCGGGCTGCTCCGGCTGGCCGGGACCGGCGCGCAGGCCGAACCTGGCGATGTTGCGGTCGGCCGCGGCCTGGAGGCGGGCGATCACGTCGGTCCGCTCCCGCGGGCGGAACAGGTGCGCGTAGCGGGCCTGCAGCCGCAGGTAGTCCTGGACGGGGACCTGGCGGCGGATCGGGGTGGCGCTGGTGACCTGGCCGGCCTCGGCCTCGAAGACGGGGAAGAGGCCGGACTCGGTGGCGAGCCTGGCGACCTTGATCGTGTCGGCGGGCGCACTGCCCCAGCCGAGCGGGCAGGGCACCAGGATGTGCAGGTAGCGGGCGCCGCGGAAGTCCATCGCCCGGGTGGCCTTGTACTCCAGGTCGCGCAGGTCGGCGACGGTGGCGGTGGCCACGTAGGGGATCTCGTGCGCCATCGCGATCAGCGGCACGTTCTTGCCCTGGCCGAAGGTGTTACCCGGCTCCGGGCCGACCGCGGGCGTCGTCGCGGTGCGCGCCGCGGGCGGGGTGGCACCGGAGCGCTGGACGCCGGTGTTCATGTAGGCCTGGTTGTCGTAGCAGATGTACAGCACGTCGTCGTCGCGCTCGAACATGCCGGACAGGCAGGCCATGCCGATGTCGACCGTGCCGCCGTCGCCGCCCTGGGCGACCACCCGGACCTCGGGACGGCCCATGGCCTTCAGCGCCGCGGCGACGCCCGACGCGACCGCCGGGGCGTTGCCGAACAGCGAGTGCAGCCAGGGGACCTGCCAGGACGTTTCCGGGAAGGGGGTCGAGAACACCTCAAGGCACCCGGTCGCGTTGACGGCGATCAGCTTGCCCTTGGTGGCCCGCATCGCCGCGTCGAGCGCGTAGCGCGCGCCGAGCGCCTCGCCGCAGCCCTGGCAGGCGCGGTGGCCGCAGGTGAGCGCGTTGGCGCGGTCGCCGCTCGACTGGACGCTGCGCAGGTCCGCCGGCAGCAGCCGGTTCCCGGCGGCGAAGCTGCCGGTCTGGTAGAACTTGATCCGCTCGTACGGCATGGCTCGTTCTCCCTAACTCACGGCCGTGACGCCGAGGTCGCGCAGCAGGTTCTCGGCGCTCGGGCCCGACCGGCGGGCCGCGCGCATCCGCGCCAGCTCGGACGTGACCAGGTCCGAGCGCAGGTCGAGGAAGCTGAACGGCGGCAGGTTCCCCTGGGCGGCGCTGGTCAGCATCTCCCGCAGCGACTTCCTGGTGACCGGGCGGCCGCCGAGCCCGGCGATGACCGTGGAGATGATCGTGTCCTCGGGGCGCGGCGCCCCGCCGTCCGCGGTGGCGATCGCCGCGCGCAGGTCGGCGGTGACGATGCCGCCGCTGCCGGGGGCCAGCGCCCGCTCGATGACGACCACGCGGCGCAGGCGGTGATCGCCGTCGAGGGCCGCGCGCACGGCTTGCACGGGGAACGGGCGGAACGTCGTGATGCCGAGCGCGCCGGCCCGGATCCCGTCGTCGCGCAGTTCGTCGACCGCGTCCGCGATCGTGCCGAGCACCGAGCCGAGCGCCACGACGATCAGCTCCGCGTCCTCGATCCGGTACGGCCGCACGAGGCCGCCGCTTGACCGGCCGAACTGGCCCGCGAAGTCCGCGGCGACCGCCGGGACCAGGTCGAGCGCCTGCCGCATCCGCTCGGCCGCCAGGTACCGTACCTCGGTGAACGCCTCGGGTCCGACCATGGCGCCGATCGACACCGGGTCGGCCGGGTCGAGTACCTGCCGCGGCGCGTACGGCGGGAGGAAGGCGTCGACCTCGTCCTGGCCGGGGACGTCGACGCGCTCGCTGGCGTGGGTGAGCAGGAAGCCGTCCATGCACACCATCACCGGGTTGGACAGCTCTTCGGCGATCCGGAAGGCCTGGATATGCAGGTCGGCCGCTTCCTGGTTGGTCTCGGCGTAGAGCTGGATCCAGCCGGCGTCGCGCTGGCTCATCGCGTCGCTGTGGTCGTTCCAGATGTTGATCGGCGCGCCGATCGCGCGGTTCGCCACCGTCATCACGACCGGCAGGCCGAGCCCGGCCGCGTTGTACACGGCCTCGCTCATGTACAGCAGGCCCTGGCTGGCCGTGGCGGTGTAGGCGCGGGCGCCGGCCGCCGACGCGCCGATCACGGCGGACATCGCGGCGAACTCCGACTCGACGTTCAGGAAGCCGGCGTTGAGGTCGCCCTTCTTCACCAGCGCGCCGAGCGCCTCGACGATGTGGGTCTGCGGGGTGATCGGGTACGCGCAGATCACCTGCGGCCGGCTCCGGGCCACCGCCTCGGCGACCGCACGGGAACCCTCGATCTGCTTAAGCATCGGCCCTCTCCCTCTCCTTCGCCTGTGCCGCTGCCCGGGCCAGCTCCGCCGTTTCCGCCGCGACGTACTCGAACGCGGCCCTGGCGGCCGCGGCGTTGCCTGCCGCTACCTGGCCGGTAAACCGGTCCGTGATCGCCGCGAGCACCGCGTCCAGGCTGACCACGCCGGTCAGCGCGGCGAGGCCGCCGAGCAGCGGCGCGCCGGGCAGCGGGCGTCCCAGGTGGGTCATCGCCAGGTTGGAGGCCGGAACCGTGCGGAACCTCTCACCGCGGTAGCGCGCGGTGAAGTCGGCCAGGCCGAGCTCGCCGAAGCCGCGGGCCGAGTTCAGCAGCACGTAGCCGTCCGGCTTGAGCCCCGCGAACAGGTCGACCTGGTGCAGCAGCGTCGCGTCCTGGATGAGCAGCGCGTCCGGGTCGGCCACCGGCTCGTGGGTGCGGATCGGCTTGTCGTCGATCCGGCAGAACGACGTCACCGGGGCGCCCATCCGCTCCGAGCCGAAGCTCGGGAACGCCTGCGCGTGCCGGTCTTCGCGGAACGCCGCGGACGCGAGCAGCTCGGCGGCGGTTACGACGCCTTGCCCGCCGCGGCCGTGGAATCGCACCTGGAACATGGCCGGCCTCCGGGATCTTGTCGCCTCCGGCTGGTGTGTCGCCCGCCCCAGCCGGAGGCTCGGTTTCTCACTACCGAGTCTTCCTTCGTGCCGTTACCGGGGGCCATGGCCGGATGTCTCGCCAGGATGGGCCTTTGGTCCCGCACGCCCAAAGACGCATCCGGCCGGCGCGGTCACGCGCGCCGGCCGGATGCGTCGCTGCTTTGTCTCGTCGGGTCGGGTTGGCCTGCCGTCATGCGGTCGCGGCCGGGGTGATGCTCTCGTGCCCGGCGGGCGGCATCGGGGCGTGCTTGCGGCCGAAGAGGAACAGGTAGAGCGAGCCAAGTCCGGCGACGGTGCCGAAGCCGAAGGCAACCAGCGAGATGATGTAAACGATCTGGGAGACCTTCCACCAGCCGTAGGCGTTCAGCAGCATGCTGCGCAGTGTCTCGCCCTTGAACACGGTGGCGACGGTGTTGGCCAGCGTGGTGTTGTTCGGCTGGGCGATGGCCTGGGCGGACAGCTGGGAGTAGGTCTTGCCGCCCGCCATGTTGGCGATGTGCACGGCGATGAAGTGGTCGGCGTAGGCCTCCGCCTGCTGGCCGGTGAGCAGCTGCTGGCCGGCGTACTGGCTGACGCTCGGGATCATCGACGGGGTGATCTCGCCCCCGGCCTTGGGATGCGCGAACGCGCTAGCCGGGGGGAAGTAGATCTGCTGGCTGGCGAGTTGGCTCTGCACGGTGTTGTGCACGTAGGCCGAGCCCCACAGCAGCAGGCCGCCGGCGATCAACAGCACAGCCGCAAGGCCGGCGCTCACCGTGGCGAGCAGAGAACGGGAAGAGAAGCGGCGCATTGTGAGCCTCCTTGATGGCGCGGCCCGCCGGGCTGGCGGTCCGCTCAGCTTTCGCTGTCAACGACGAGTCTTCCGCCGCGGCCCGGGGCGGCGTCACGGGCGGACGTCATCAGGCTGGCCGGCCCTTCGGCCCTAATCCGGCGCGGGCCCTTGGGCCCTAATCCGGCTGCGGGACCTTGGGCCCTAATCGCGCCGCCGTCGCCGTCGCATGCTGAAGGCAGAGGTATAGGGAGGGGTGAGGTCGCATGCTGGAGGTCACTGCATCGGGTCTTGTCACCCAGCGGTTCCTGCGCGGGATGCAGGACCGTCACCTGGACGCGCTCGCCGAGGCGGCGCTGGAGGTCATGTTCCCGGCGCGGCACCGGATCTTCGCCGACGGCGACGATGCCGACAAGTTCTGGCTGATCGAGTCCGGGTACGTCGCCCTGGACATCAGCATGCCCGGCGAGGGGCTGGCGGTCGTCGGCCGGGTCGGCATGGGCGGACTGCTGGGCTGGTCCTGGCTGGTCCCGCCGTACCAGTGGGCGTTCGGCGCGGTGTGCGTCACCGAGGTCCGGGCGTTCCAGTTCGACGCGAAGGCGATCCGGCGCCGCTGCACGGCCGACCCGTCCCTCAGGGACGAGCTCACCCGGCGCATGCTCCCGGTGATCGTGGAGCGCTTCCAGGACACGAAGACCAGGCTGACCGCCGGGTTCCGCGGCGTGAGCCCGTACGCGGCGGCGTGACGGCCGCGCGTGGCGCGACCAGCGTGACGCGTGACAACGGCGCGGCGCCGCCGTCCCTTCCGGGCGCCGGCGCCGCGCCGTTGACTGCCGTGTCCGACTGCCGTGTCCTACTGTGTCCGGATGCGGCGGCCGGTGATCCGGCTGGGCACGATCCTGACGAACAGGTCGTGCTCCCCGGCGGGCCACGGTCTCATGGCGCAGGTTTCGCGCAGGTTCCACAGTTCGCCCGGCTGGAGCACCCGGTGCGCCTCGCCGCGGATGAGCACGCTCCACCCCTGCCCGAGTTCCAGGTCGAAATGGTCGGTCTCGAACGAGACCGGACCGTCACCGTGGCCGCCGATCAGCGAACCGCTGCCCGTCCGGATCACGACGGTGGCGAGCGTGACCGCGTAGTTCACCGGCAGCACCATGAGCCCGGAGGCGGTGCCGAAGGCGATCCGGCCGACCCCCTGCGAGGCGAGCAGCCGGTAGCAGTCGACCGGGGACAGCCGTTCCACCACGCCGGCGGAGGTCCAGCACGCGCTCGCGTGATCGGCACCGGGCGGCACGTCCTGCCCCGCGCCGAGCAGGGCGGCCGGGGTGGTGCGCAGCGCGGCGGCGAGCTGGCGCAACGTGGCGGCATCCGGGTGGCCGGCGAAGTTCTCCAGGTAGGCCAGGTAACGCGGTTCTATCCGCGCCCGCAGGGCGACCTGGCTAAGGCTGAGCCCCAGCTCGGCCCGCCGCGCCGTCAGGCGCCTGCTCAGGTCGCCGGGATCGGGTGGGACCGGCCAGCGCCCGGCGCCGCCTGCGGCCCCTGCGGTCCCCGCGGCCCCCGCGGTCACGCTGGATGCCTGCTTCACGGTCATCGCAACCACCTCGATTTCACCTGTCTGCTTCCTTCCCGCGCGTCCGCGCGGTCTACGCCGGCACGGCAGCGTGGTCGGCGCGCACGGCGGCGGCCGCCGTGTCGAGGTCTTCCACGCGGGCGCCGGCCGCGACCAGCGCCGCGAACGACGCGCGGTAGTGGTGCCCGCACAGCCACAGGTCCACCGGGTGCGGGCGGTCCGCCGTCGGCGGCATGACCACCTTCACGACCGGGCGGGCCGGGCAGCAGCAGGACCGCTCGGGAACCGCGGGATCGGTGAACCTGAGATCCTCCGGCGGAGAAACTTCGGCCGCGTGCGGCCCTCTCCTGAACATCTCTCCTGCCTCTCCGCGGTTCATGACCGCTCGCTGGCGGCGAGGGCCGCGCGCGCTGCCTCGCCGGCCAGCGCTCCCCACGAGCGCGCCCGCCCGGTCTCCCCCGCGAGCAGCGTGTTCTGCTTGCTCACCAGGAAGCTTTCCGGTGCAATCACGAGCCGGTAGCCGTGGCCGGCCAGCAGCCGTGCTATGCCCTGGCTCGCGCGGCCGGTGAGCACGGCAAGCCCGCTGAACCGGGTGTCGAAGGACGCCGCGAGCCCGTCCCGCGCGCTGAGCCCCGCCAGCCAGGAGCGCAGCCCGGGGCCGTCCGCGTCGGGGTCCACGGCCAGGCCGCTGCCCGGCCGTCCGGCCGCTTCTGCCGCCATGCGCCGGGTGGCGCCGGTGGGCATCCCGTGCATGTGCGTCGGGCTTCCGGCAACGATCAGGCCGGACGCGGCGACGAGTTCCGGCGTGGCGCGGTTCACCGGCACCAGGGTCACCTGGTGCGTCGCGCTCAGCCCTGCGGCGATGTCGACGGCGATCGCCCGCGTGTTTCCGTACATCGATTCGTACACGACGAGGGCTCGCATGGGAACCACATCCTTTCCACCTCAAGTCCAGCGCCGATGAGGTCCGCGCCTCTAGGGGCGATGGTTGCCGCCGGCCAGGACCAAAGGCCCTGACGGTGCCGGCAAGCGCGCGTTCGGCTGGGACCTAGGTCGGTACCGGCGCCCCCGCCCGCGTGTCACCCTCGGAGATACGAATCCACGTCAGGAGAACGACCACGTCAGGAGAATGAGATGACGCTCCCGATCGATCACGCGGGGCTGGAAGTACTGCCGTTCGACTCCTGCCTGTCACTGCTGGACGCGGTCTCGGTGGGGCGGGTCGGTTTCGTCGCGGACGGCGAGGTCTTCGTGCTGCCGGTGAACTTCGTCATGGACGGTCAGGCCGTGGTGTTCCGCACCGCCAACGGGTCGAAGTTGGCCAGCGCCGAAGACGAGAGCGCGGTGGCCTTCGAGGTCGACAACTACGACGACATCACCCGGTCCGGGTGGAGCATCCTGGTCAGGGGGCGCGCCGAGGTGGTGGAAGACGACGCCGAGCTCGGCCGGCTGGGCCGGCTCGGCCTGTCCCCGTGGGCCGGCGAGGAAAACCGCCCGTTCTGGGTCCGGATCCGGCCCACCTCGGTGACCGGCCGGCGGACAGCGGGTTCGTGACCACGTTACCTTCGCCCGCGCGTGCAGGACTTATGCCTCTGAAACGCGGTTCCCGCGCGCGGTGAGCTGGAGGGTGACCGAGTTCCCGGGTCACACCCGGTGGGGGAGGGGTCCATGTCACGTTCTGACCTGCCGGACGCCACGATCAGGGCCCTCATGATCGCCGCCCTCGCGCGCGGGACATGACGACGCGGCGCGTCGTCAGCATGACGCCCGGGCCGTACGGCGCCGGCCCGGGCGGCCTTCCGGCCGGGAGCGCGCCGGCGCCGCGCGAGGCACCGGACCCGCGTGAGCCGCTGGCCGAGTTGCTGCGCGACCTGCAGTCGTCGCCCGGCGGGCTGTCCCAGCGGGAGGCCGGGCGGCGCCTTGAGGTTCACGGCCCGAACGAGCTTTCCCGGCGTGGCGGGCGGCGCTGGCCGCGCGAGCTCGCCGCCCAGTTCACCCATCCGCTCGCGCTGCTGCTCGCCGTGGCCGGGGTGCTGGCCTGGGCCGGCGGCACGCCCCGGCTGGCGGTCGCGATCGCCGCCGTCATCGTCCTCAACGCCGGCTTTTCCTTCGTCCAGGAACTGCAGGCCGAGCGCGCGGTGGAGGCCCTGGCCGCGTTCCTGCCGGAACGGGCCCGGGTGATGCGCGACGGCGCCCGCGTGGAGGTAGCGGCGCGCCTGCTCGTGCCCGGCGACGTGCTGCTGATCGACGAGGGCGAGCGGATCTGCGCCGACGCGCGGCTGACGTCCGGCACGGTCGAGGTCGACATGTCCACCCTGACCGGCGAATCGGCCCCGGTGACCAGGTCGGCCGACGCGGCCGGGGCCGCGGTGCCGCTGCTGCAGGCCGGCGACGTGGTGTTCAGCGGCACCGAGTGCACCGGCGGCGAGGCGCGGGCGGTCGTGACCGCGACCGGGATGAGGACGGAACTGGGCCGCATCGCCGCGCTCAGCCAGCGGGTCGGCCGGACAGAAAGCCCGCTGGAACACCAGGTCAAGCGGGTCACCTGGCTGATCGTCGGCGTCGCGGTCGGCGCCGGCATCGCCTTCCTGCCCATCGGGCTGGCCGCCGGGCTCGGCCTCAGCGCGGCCGTCAGCTTCGCCATCGGGCTGCTCGTCGCCAACGTCCCCGAGGGACTGCTGCCCACGATCACGCTCGCCCTCGCGGTCGGCGTGCGCGACATGGCCCGGCGCGGCGCCCTCGTCAAGCGGCTGTCCGCGGTCGAGGCGCTCGGCGCCACCACGGTCATCTGCACCGACAAGACGGGGACCCTCACCCAGAACAAGATGCACGTCGCCACCGTGTGGCTCCCGGGGCGTCTCCCGGAAGACGACGCGTCCGCCGCGGACACCGTCCTGGGTGCGGACACCGCGCTGGCTGAGGTCGCGGCGAGCTGCAACTCCGCTGACCTGGGCAGGGTGTCACCGTCCCGGACGGGTGCGGCGGACTCGGCGGCCGCCGGCGACCCTACCGAGGTGGCTCTCCTGGAGCTTGCCGCGTCCGCGGGGGCCGACGTGAGCGTCGCTGCCCGGGAGGCCCGGCGGCGCCGGCTGTTCCGCTTCGACCCGAAGCTCAAGCTGATGTCGACCGTTGACGACAGGGAGGGGCGGCTGGTGATCTCCGTGAAGGGAGCGCCG
>DAHWEX010000676.1 GCA_027326205.1 Actinomycetota bacterium | reverse complement strand
TCGCGATGCGAGTGACGGAATGTGATCAGACTCTAGCGCGTTTGCCCGCCCGGAGACAGTACCGCGTCGGGGATTTCGTTACGTCATAACGCAAATACCCTATGCGAAGATCTCTCGTGTCACCTATTGAGCGGACAACGTAAGGTAATCATAATGCTTCACGGATAAGAACAGGACGCCTAACAACGCCGGCGCGGATTTTTCTCCCCCGGGGGAATGATCCCCCCGGAAACCCCCCGAATCACGGGGAGTTCCTCCCAAAAGCACGGGAGCCCCTCCACTGTCCTCAGGACTGCCCCCTCCCCCATGACTGCCCCCTCGCCGGGACAGGCCCGGGACGGCGCCCGCGGCGCCGAGCGGGGTTGCGGTGGCTGGTCTGCTGGTCGCGGTGGCTGCCGGTCCTGACTGGCGTGCCGCGCGCTGGCTGAGCGCGGAGGCGTAGAGGCATACCGCCGCCGCCGTGGCGAGGTTGAGCGATTCCGCCCGGCCGTAGATCGGCACCGCGACCGACTCGTCGGCCAGCGCGAGCAGGTCGCCGGGAAGGCCCCAGGCCTCGTTGCCGAACAGCCACGCGGTCGGCGCGGCCAGGGCTCGGGCGGTCCGCGGGTCGTCCAGCGCGGCGCTGCCCTGGCCGTCGGCGGCGAGGACCCGCAGGCCCGCCGCCTTGAGCCCGGCGACCGCCTCCGCCAGCCGCGCGCCGGCGACGACCGGCAGGTGGAACAGGCTGCCCGCGCTGGCCCGCACGCACTTGCCGTTGTAAGGGTCGACCGAGGCGTCGGCGAAGATGACCGCGTCCGCGCCCGCCGCGTCCGCGGCCCGCAGCACGGTGCCCGCGTTGCCCGGGTCCCGGACGTTCGCGAGCAGGGCGACCAGGGTGGGCCTGGCCGCCGTGACGGTGGCGAGGGGTACGTCGACGAAGTCGCACACCGCGAGCAGGCCCTGCGGGGTGACCGTCTGCGCGAGCTCGCTCATGACCTCGCCGCTGACCAACTGGATGTCGACGCCCGCGGCTTCCGCCCGCGCAACCAGATCGCCATGGCGGGCCTGGGCCGGCGCGGTGACGAAAAGGCCGCGCACGGCGGCCCCGGTGGCCAGTGCCTCGGAAACGGCCTGCGGGCCTTCCGCCAGAAAGGCACGCTCACGCTGGCGCAGCGCCCGCTTGGTCAGCCGGCGGGCCGCCTTTAGCCGCGTCAGGCTTGCGCTTGCGTACATGGGGTTCGCCCTAATTCGCCAGGTGCCAGGTGCCGGGTGAATGTGACATTACCGGAAACGCTGTTGTGCGCGGAATGTCACATTCATCCTGCGGGTGCATGCGGCGGCGGTCGGGTTAGGCCGCCGCGCCGACGGTCTCGGGGAGCGCCTCGCGCGCCACCTCGACCAGGGCGGCGAAGGCCGCGGCGTCGGTCACGGCGAGGTCGGCGAGCACGCGCCGGTCGACCTCGACACCCGCTGCCTTCAGGCCCTGCACGAAACGGTTGTAGGTCAGCCCGTTCGCCCGCGCGGCGGCGTTAATGCGCTGGATCCAGAGCCGGCGGAAGTTGCCCTTGCGGTCCTTGCGGTCGCGGTAGGCATAGGTCATCGAGTGGAGGATCTGCTCCTTGGCCTTGCGGTAGAGCCGGGACCGCTGGCCCCGGTAGCCCTTCGCACGCTCGAGGACAACCCTGCGCTTCTTCTTGGCGTTAAGCGAACGCTTGACGCGTGCCATCGTTCAATCTCCCTCTGGGACTGCGGTTACTGGACTCGGCCTCGGCGGCCTTGGCTTAGCCGGCAGGTCACTTGCCGAGCAGTCGCTTGATCTCGCGGACGTCGGACTTGGCGAGCACGACCTCGCCGTAGAGCCGACGCGTGACCCGCGAGGACTTGTGCTCGAACTTGTGCTGCCGGTTGGCACGCAACCGCATCACCTTGCCAGAGCCGGTAAGCCTGAATCGCTTAGCGGTGCCGCTGTGCGTCTTCATCTTCGGCATAGCCACACACTCCCTTTCCCGCGCTCGCCGCCGGGCGGTTGGCGCCCCTCGGCTCGCACTCGGTCTCAGTACATCCCCGCTCGTCGCGGGACAGCGGTTACCTGGAGGTCAGCCGGGCATGGCCCGCACGCCGTGTGCGTGCGGGCCGTGCGGCCGTTCCCGCCAGGGGTAAGTCTCTACGCGTCGGTCGGCGCCGGGGTCTCGACCACGGGCTCAGCGGCCTCGGCCTCGGCCGCGTGCTCGGCGGACTCGGCGGGCTCGCTGCGCGGGCTCGGCACCGAGCGCGGCTGCGAAGGCGCGGGCCTGGCCTCGGCCTTGCGCTCGGGCGCGCGGCGGTGCGGGCCGATCACCATGATCATGTTCCGGCCGTCCTGCTTGGGCTGCGACTCGACGAAGCCGAGCTCGGTGACGTCGTCCGCCAGCTTCTGCAGGAGCCGGAAGCCGAGCTCGGGACGAGACTGCTCGCGACCGCGGAACATGATCGTCACCTTGACCTTGTCCCCCGCCTTGAGGAACCGCTCGACGTGGCCCTTCTTCGTGCCGTAGTCGTGCGGGTCGATCTTCGGGCGGAGCTTGATCTCCTTGACGATCGTCTGGGTCTGGTTCTTGCGCGATTCCCTGGCCTTGACCGCGGACTCGTACTTGAACTTCCCGTAGTCCATGAGCTTACAGACCGGGGGCCGGGCGGTCGGCGCAACCTCGACAAGATCTAGGTCGGCCTCCTGCGCGAGCCGGAGCGCCTCGGTGATGGAGACGATCCCTATCTGCTCGCCCTTCGCCCCGACCAGCCGGACTTCGGGAGTGCGGATGCGCTCGTTGATACGCGTTTCGGCGCTGATGTGACCTCCACAGGTTCATCATTTTTTTCTTGCCGTCGCCGGCCTCTCCGGCGGCGGCCTGTGCGCTGCCGGGGCAGTTCGCCTGCGACGACAGTGGCCTGCCGTGACCCGAGCCAAACGGAAAAGCCCCGTCAGGCGCGTGCGCCGCGGGGCTACCACATCGGCGGCCGCTACCCAGCTACGCTGGGATGAGCGCCGCACCGGACCCGCCGGCCCGAAGGCCGACCAGGTGGGAGGTGGTCCTCCGCTTGCACACCCGGCACGTGAGGCGTACCGGACTGGTCACTGACCACAGTACCACCACTTGCGGGCAATCGGGTATTCCGGCCTCGGTCGCGGGCGCGCCGCTATTCGGCGCGGCGGAATGCTATCAGTGCCGCCTGAACCGGCGAGCCCGCCTCAGGCGAGGCGGGTTACCTCGACCGTCACCCGCATGTCGCCGCCGCCAGGGCCGTGGTAGATGCCCTTGAACGGGGGGACGTCCGCGTAGTCGCGGCC
>DAHWEX010000670.1 GCA_027326205.1 Actinomycetota bacterium | reverse complement strand
CGGCGCGAGCAGCTCATCGCGGTGGTCCGGGTCGCCACGGAGTTGTCGGCCGCGCAGCGGCAGCGGCTCCTCACCGCGCTCACCGCCACGTACGGACAGGGAATTCACCTGAATGTGGTGCACGATCCGGCGGTCGTCGGTGGCGTGTCGGTCCAGATCGGAGATGAGCTGATCGACGGGACCGCGGCCAGCCGCCTTGCCGAGGTCCGCCGTCGGCTCGCCGGCTGACTCAGCTCTTAGTGCGAGCCCAAATCCGAGCTTAATTCACGAACGGAATGAGGAAGATGGCGGAGCTGACAATCCGGCCGGATGAGATCCGCGACGCGCTGGCGCGGTTCGTCGAAGAGTACGAACCCACGGGTGTGGCGCGCGAAGAGGTCGGCACGGTCACCGAGTGCGGCGACGGCATCGCGCGCGTCGAGGGCCTGCCCTCGGCGATGGCGAACGAGCTTCTTGAGTTTGAGAACGGCGTCCGCGGCATCGCGCTGAACCTGGACATCCGCGAGAGCGGTGTCGTTATCCTCGGTGAGTTCTCGGGCATCGAGGAGGGACAGACGGTCAAGCGGACCGGCGAGGTCCTCTCGGTGCCGGTCGGCGACGCGTTCCTCGGCCGCGTCGTGGGCCCGCTCGGCGAGCCGCTCGACGGCCTTGGCGCCATCGAGCACACCGCGCTGCGGGCCCTGGAACTGCAGGCGCCGTCGGTTGTCCAGCGGCAGCCGGTCAAGGAGCCGCTGCAGACGGGCATCAAGGCGATCGACGCGATGACCGCGATCGGCCGCGGTCAGCGGCAGCTGATCATCGGCGACCGGCAGACCGGCAAGACCGCGATCGCGATCGACACGATCATCAACCAGAAGGACGCCTGGGCCTCCGGCGACCCGGCCAGGCAGGTGCGCTGCATCTACGTCGCCGTCGGCCAGAAGGGCTCGACGATCGCCGCGGTCAAGCAGTCACTGGAAGAGGCCGGGGCGATGGAATACACCACCATCGTCGCCGCGCCCGCCTCGGACCCGGCCGGCTACAAGTACATCTCCCCCTACACCGGTTCGGCCATCGGCCAGCACTGGATGTACGACGGCAAGCACGTGCTGATCGTCTTCGACGACCTGTCCAAGCAGGCCGAGGCGTACCGCGCGATCTCGCTGCTGCTGCGCCGGCCGCCGGGCCGTGAGGCGTACCCGGGTGACGTCTTCTACCTGCACTCGCGGCTGCTCGAGCGCTGCGCGAAGCTGTCGGATGACCTCGGCGCCGGCTCGATGACCGGCCTGCCGATCGTCGAGACCAAGGCGAACGACATCTCCGCCTACATCCCGACGAACGTCATCTCGATCACCGACGGGCAGATCTTCCTCGAGACGGACCTGTTCAACTCCGGTGTCCGCCCGGCCATCAACGTCGGCCTGTCGGTTTCCCGGGTCGGCGGCGCGGCCCAGATCAAGGCCATGAAGAGCGTCGCGGGCCAGCTCAAGCTGTCGCTGTCGCAGTTCCGTGACCTTGAGGCGTTCGCGGCGTTCGCGTCCGACCTCGACGCGGCCTCCCGCGCCCAGCTTGACCGCGGTGCCCGGCTCGTCGAACTGCTCAAGCAGCCGCAGTACTCGCCGTACCCGGTCGAGGAGCAGGTCGTCTCGATCTGGGCGGGCACCACCGGCCAGATCGACGACGTGCCGGTGGAGGACATCCGGCGCTTCGAGACCGAGTTCCTCGACTACGTCCGCCGCCAGCACGGCGGGCTGCTGACGGCGATCCGCGAGACCAAGGCGCTGACGGACGACAACGTCACCACGCTCAAGGACGCGATCGGCCGGTTCCGCCAGACGTTCGAGGTGACCGGCGGCAAGCTGCTCGCGTCCGACGACGAGGAAGTGACCTCGCTCGGCGAAGGCGAGGGCAAGCAGGAGTCCGTCGCCAAGTACGCTCAGCCCGCCCCGGCGGAAGGCAAGTAGGCGCAGACATGGGAGCACAGCTTCGCGCGGTCCGGGCGCGGATCAGGGCGGTCAAGTCGATCGCCAAGATCACCCGCGCCCAGGAGCTGATCGCGTCATCGCGGATCGTCCGCGCGCAGCAGCGCATGCGCGCGGCCGGGCCGTACGCACGCGAGCTCACCACAGCCGTGGAGGCTGTGGTGAGCCGCTCGACGTCGCTCAGCCACCCGATGATCACCAGGCCCGCGTCCGTCACGCGGAGCGCGGCCCTCATCCTCACCAGCGACGGCGGGTTCTGCGGCGCGTACAACGCCAACGTGCTGCGCGAGTCCAGCAGGCTCCGGCAGCGCAACACCGACAAGGGCATCGCCACGCTCAACTACGTGGCGGGCCGCAAGGGCATCGGCTGGCACCGGTTCCGCGACCTGGAGATCGTCCAGGAGTGGTTCGGGTTCTCCGCCCAGCCGACCTATGCCCAGGCCGAGGAACTGGCCGCGGCCATGCTCGACGCCTTCGAAAAGGACACGGCGGACGGCGGGGTAGACGAGATCTACCTGGTCTCCACCGAGTTCGTCTCGATGCTGACCCAGCGGCCGGTGGTCCGCCGGGTGCTGCCGATGGAGATCGAGGAGAAGGAAGGCGAACGGCCGGGCGGCGCGCTGCCCTCGTATGAGTTCGAGCCGTCCACGGACGTCGTGCTCGACGCGCTGCTGCCGCAGTACGTGGCCAGCCGGATCTACTACGCCATGCTCGAGGCGGCCGCCTCCGAACTGGCCGCGCGGCGGCGGGCCATGAAGGCCGCCACCGACAACGCGAACGACCTGATCGACCGGCTCACCCGGGAGGCGAACAACGCCCGGCAGGCCGAGATCACCCAGGAAATCAGCGAAATCGTCGGCGGGTCGAACGCGCTCGCTGAGGCGAACGCAGGGAGTGAGTAACCAAGAACCCCTTTCTTTTTGCCCCGCCAAGTCGCAGAGTCCCAAAAACCTATGAAAATCAAGAAGAAAGGGGTTCTCATGACCGCGACCGTAGAAAACGAGACCGCGACGGGTACCGGGCGCGTCGCCCGGGTCATCGGCCCGGTCGTTGACGTGGAGTTCCCGGCCGAGGCGATGCCGGAGATCTACTATGCGCTGCACGTGGACGTCGCCTTCGCCGGCGAAGGGGAGTCGGCCAGGATGCTGACCCTCGAGGTCGAGCAGCACATCGGCGACAACATGGTCCGCGCGATCTCGCTCCAGCCGACCGACGGCCTGGTCCGGGGCGCCGAGGTGATCAACACCGGCGCGCCGATCTCGGTGCCCGTCGGCGACGTGACCAAGGGGCACGTGTTCAACGTGCTCGGCGACCCGCTGGACGTGCCGAAGTCGTCCCTGAACGTCACCGAGCGGTGGCCGATCCACCGCCTGGCCCCGCCGCTGGACCAGCTCGAGTCCAAGACCGAGATGTTCGTCACCGGCATCAAGGTCATCGACCTGCTCACCCCGTACGTGCGCGGTGGGAAGATCGGCCTGTTCGGCGGCGCGGGCGTCGGCAAGACCGTCCTCATCCAGGAGATGATCCGCCGGGTCGCCAAGAACTTCGGCGGCGTCTCCTGCTTCGCCGGCGTCGGCGAGCGCACCCGTGAGGGCAACGACCTCTTCCTCGAGATGACGGAGTCCGGGGTTATCCAGGACACCGCGCTGGTGTTCGGCCAGATGGACGAGCCGCCGGGCACCAGGCTCCGGGTCGCCCTGTCCGCCCTGACGATGGCGGAGTACTTCCGCGACGTGCAGAAGCAGGACGTGCTGCTGTTCATCGACAACATCTTCCGGTTCACCCAGGCCGGGTCGGAGGTGTCCACCCTGTTGGGCCGGATGCCGTCCGCGGTGGGCTACCAGCCGACGCTGGCCGACGAGATGGGCCAGCTGCAGGAGCGGATCACCTCGACCCGCGGTCACTCGATCACCTCCATGCAGGCGATCTACGTCCCCGCGGACGACATCACCGACCCGGCGCCGCATACGGTGTTCGCGCACCTCGACGCCACGACGGTGCTGTCCCGGGCCATCACCGAAAAGGGCATTTACCCGGCCGTGGACCCGCTCGACTCCACCTCGCGGATCCTGGACGCGAAGTACATCGGCCAGACGCACTACGACGTCGCCCGGACCGTGCAGTCGATCCTGCAGCGCTACAAGGAGCTGCAGGACATCATCGCGATCCTCGGCATCGACGAGCTGTCTCAGGAAGACCAGATCACCGTGCAGCGCGCCCGGCGCATCGAGCGCTTCCTGTCGCACCCGATGTACGTGGCCGAGCAGTTCACCGGCCAGCC
>DAHWEX010000665.1 GCA_027326205.1 Actinomycetota bacterium | reverse complement strand
ACACCAGCAGCAAACTGGTTTCAGCCTGCAACGCTTGGCGGAACTGCTCACCGGTCGTGACGATTGACTTGTGCGCGATACCTGCTACGCGCTCGTTTGCGTATTTCCACATCTCGCACACGAACTCGCGAGCCCCGGCGTCGTCGCGCAAGGCGAACGCGACCATGTGGATCGCAGTGCCAAGAGGCAGGACGACAGGCGGTGTGCCTGTCGCCCTGCCGCATTCCGTAGGGGTGCTGGTTTCATCGTCACTCATCGTTCTCTCCTTTTTGGCCGGAGTCCGACCGAGATCGTGTGGCGGAGTTCCCGCAGCCGGGTGCGCAAATCGGACAAATGCAGGGTTTTGCTGGCGTGCTGTTGGCGGACCGATTCCTTGACGAAGCGGGGTGAGCCAATTCTCTACTAAACGGGCCACGCGGGAGGCAGGAGACGTAGAAACGCAGTCGGGGAGCCGAGAGCTAGGCTATCTGGCATCGCGCGAGGACGTGGCTACGCTGCTGTCCGGGTATGGCCCCCGCGTGCGGCTCAGCGTGTTCGAGTGCGACCTGCGCACCCGCCGCGAGGCAGCGATGCGCTGCCTACGGGGCGGACGAACCGCGCCAGCGCGGGCTTGTTAACCGCTTAACCGCCCGCAGTCCGCACGGGCCGGGCCCGCGTCGGCCGGCGGGGAGGCTCCCGGGTTAGCCGGGTCCCCTTCCCTGTCCGGGCAAGTTGGCAGGTTTCCCGCACGGGACGGAGTCTCCCGGGCTCAACCTTGCTAGGATCTCAGTGGCATAAGCTGGAATTTAATAGAAGTTGTGAGATATGAAGATTTCAGTGGGCCCTTGCGGCTCTCGTAACCAGGCTCGGCGGCCTCCGCTCTGCCGGAGCGGGACAGCAGGCGTCACAGCCACACTTCCTGACACCTCTCAGGCATCACATGTGCGTGAATAACCAACTTCGGAGGGGCACCACCTTGAAGAGCAACAAGAGGGGCACCGGCTGCCTGGTCCTCATCGGCGTGGCCGTCATCATCGGCATCATCGAGGCTGTCGGATCCCACAGCGGCTCGAATACCGCGGCAGTGTCGACATCAGCCAGCACGACCATCCCCGTCGGCACATCGACAGCGGCCACGGGCACGATGTCTTCCCCGGCAATGCCCGCGTCTAGCGCCCCGGCTAGTCCGCCGATGACGACCGCGCAGCAGCAGGCCGTTGCTGCCGCCGAGGGCTACCTCAGCGAGGGGCAGGGGTTCAGCGAGCAGGGGCTACTGGGTCAGCTCACTTCGAGCGCGGGGAATGGTTTCGCGAAGTCGGACGCCGCGTTCGCCATCAACTACCTCGCCCCGAACTGGGACCAGCAGGCCGTTGCCGCCGCCGGGGGCTATCTCAGCGAGGGGCAGGGGTTCAGCGAGCAGGGACTGCTCCAGCAGCTCACTTCGGTTAACGGCAGCGGGTTCACCCAGGCGCAGGCCGAGTACGCCGTCAGCAACCTGCATCCCGACTGGAACGCACAGGCCGTTGACGCGGCCAAGGGCTACCTTCAACTCGGTGGGTTCAGCCAGGCCAGCCTTCTCCAGCAGCTCACTTCGAGCGACGGCGGCGGGTTCACCCAGGCGCAGGCCGAGTACGCCGTCAACCAGACGATGAGTTAACAGCCCCGCCCCGGCGCGATTGCGGCCACCATGTCCCGGTGCGGGCGGCCAACTGGTCGCCCGGTCCGTCAAGGACCGCTCACCAGTCGGCGCGCTCGCCGGGAAACATCGGCCGGCGGCCAGAACCGGCGGGCGGGTTCCTCGCCAGGTAACGGGGAACCCAGACCGACTCCCGTTCCGGCGGCCACACCGGCTGCTGGGGAGCCGGGGGCGCCGCCGCGCCGGACGGGCTGTCCTGCCCCGGTCCGTTGGGCGTGTCCAGGTGGGAGAATTCCCCGGTCCTGGCGTGGCGGGCCGGCGCGCGCCTGGACAGCAGCCCGCCGATGACCGCCACGCACGAGGTCCAGAACAGCAGGTGCCACAGGGAACGACTCGCCAGGGTGAACTCCGCGCGCACCATCCCGTGTGCCTTCTCGGTCAGCAGGGAGCCGGCGACCGCGACGCCGAGCGCTTGTCCGACGTGGCGGCTCGCGGAGGCGATGCCCGAAGCCAGGCCCGCCTGGCCGGTCGGCATGCCGTTCACCGCGGCGACGGTGATCTGGCTGTTGATCATGCCTACGCCGATGCCGAAAAGCCCGAACGCCCCCAGCAGCTGGGTGTTGGCCGACGCCCCGGTGAGGCGGGACATCAGGAACGTGCTGAGCATCAGCATCAGGCCGCCGAACACCAGCGTCAGGCGCGCGCTGCCGGTCTTGGCGGTCACCCAGGCGGCCAGGGACGGGCAGACGCCCATCGCCACGGCGGTCGGCAGCATGTGCAGGCCCGCGGCGATCACCGGGAAACCCCGCACCACCTGCAGGTAGATGCTGGTGAGGAAGAGGAAGGCGCCCAGGTCGGCGAACGCGCAGACGGCGATCGCCACGGCCAAGGTGAACGACGGGCTGCGGAAATAGCGCGGGTCGATCAGCGGGTCTTTCCTGTGCAGTTCCCACCCGACCAGCACGACCGTCAGCGCGGCGCCCACGACGAACAGGGCACGGATGGTGGTCGCCCGCCAGTCGGTGTAAGCGCCCTCGATGATTGCGTAAACATTCACCGCAAGAACCGCGATGACCAGCGCCTGCGCGGTCCAGTCGGGCCGCCGCGATACGGGTCCCCGTGACTCGGGCACGAACAGGGTGGTCAGCAGGATGGCGCAGAGCCCGACCGGAACGTTGATCCAGAAGATGCTGCGCCAGCCGACCGTCCCCACCAGCACGCCGCCGACCACCGGACCGAGCGCCATGCCCAGGCCGAACATGCCGACCCACAGGCTGATCGCCCGCGTCCGCTGGACCCGGTTGGTGTACGCGTGCGAGATGATCGACACCGCGACCGGGTTGAGCATCGAGCCGCCGACCGCCTGCAGGACGCGGAACGCGATCAGCCAGCCGAGGCTGGGAGCCAGGGAGCACAGCGCCGAGCCAACGGTGAAGGCCGCCAGGCCGACACGGAAGACCTTTCTCCGTCCGAATCGGTCTCCCGTCGCTCCGCCGAAGATCAGCAGGGTGGCGAGCACCATGGTGTAACCGTCAGCGATCCACTGCAAGCCCGATACGGAGGCGTTCAGGTTCTTGGCAATTGTCGGCAGCGCGATGCTTACGGTCGTGTCGTCAAGGCCGATCATGAACAAACTCAGGCAGGATATTCCGAGAACTATCCCGCGGCGCTTGCGGCTGACCACAGGCACGGCCACCATCCTGATTCAAGTGTTGAGCTAAAACTCGAATCCCCCAACCACTTGCCTTGCGGATGTCACTCGCGCCTCAAGTAAGATCAACTTAGCAGCAGCATTGCGATGGGCACTAGTGGCAGCATGCAAGCGATTGCGCCGTGATCAAACTGTTGCCGGCGACCACTCCTGGGGTGTTCGCGCTATGCGGAGGCATCGGGAATCCGCGCTGCCTTCACCCGGCTGTCGCCGTTGCGACACCCGCTTGACGTGCACTTATGGCCGTTACCATGGCGCCGCCCGGACATGGCCGCAGCGGACGGTCGCGCAATGCGCGCCTGCGCGACCAGGTGCGCCGGCCGCAGGCCCACACCGCGACTTCGTTTCCAGCCATCCAGGCATCGATTGATGTCTATACATTGCCACCCTGGCCGGGCGTCCGCAGGTGCTCTCTTTGTCTTAATTTAAAGCGTGAAGCACGGCTTCTCCCTTCCTGGGCAATGTGCGCGCGGAAAAAAGACTGGCGGCCGAGCGATGTAAAGTTTGCATTGGCCAACTAACCTGACCCTGTCCGGTCGCGGGAAAACCGGAATCATCCCGAACGGTTCGAGGCTCCGCTAGGCCAGTCACTGAGCCGGATCCCGGTTGGCCGTGCCGGACCGCGGACTGCTGGCCGGTTATTGACGGGCCTTCATTCGACGGTGAGCAGGATCGCGGTCGGCGCGGGTGCGGCAGGCGCCGGCCTCCTCGGCGGCACGGCGATTTCTGGCTGGTCCACGGCGGCGGCCTGTGCCGTTGGACCCCGGCCGGGTACACCGACCGGAGTGCCCGGCTCGACGGTCCTGCCGAGGTCCTGACGCCCCGCGCCACCGTGGAGGCGATCCGGGCGGGCTACCGCCCGCTCCTGCACCCGTCTGTCGCGTGCTTTCCGGAGAGGGGGGACTGCCAGTACCCCGAACGGCCGGCCCTGCCAGCGCGCGCCCC
>DAHWEX010000639.1 GCA_027326205.1 Actinomycetota bacterium | reverse complement strand
TTCCCCGTCGAGGAGGCCGGCTACCGGTTCCGGGCCATCTGACAGCCGGCCTATTCAGGGTCGTAGGCGAGGTTCGGCCGCAGCCACTTCTCGACCTCGCCGGTGCTCATCCCGCGACGGCGGGCGTAGTCCCCGACCTGGTCGCGGCCGATGCGGCCGACGGTGAAGTACCGGGACTCCGGGTGCGCGAACAGCAGGCCGCTGACACTGGAGGCGGGCGTCATCGCGAAGGACTCGGTCAGGCCCATCCCGAACGCCTCCGCCTCCAGCAGCCCGAACAGCTCCCGCTTCAGACTGTGATCCGGGGATGCCGGGTACCCGAAGGCCGGGCGGATACCGCGGAACCGTTCGGCATGCATTTCCTCGATGTCAACCGGCCCGTCCGGCTCGAACCAGCTGCGGCGGGCTTGCAGGTGGACGTGCTCAGCGAACGCCTCGGCCAGCCGGTCGGCCAGGGCCTTCGCCATGATCGCCTTGTAGTCGTCGCCGTCGGCCTCGTACTTCGCGGCGAGGTCCTCGGCGCCGTGGATGGCGACCCCGAACCCGCCGATGTAATCACCCTCTGGGGCGACGTAGTCGGCGAGGCAGCGGTTCTGGCGCCCTTCCGGCTTGGCGGTCTGCTGCCGCAGCATGGGAATCCGCAGCGGCACCGCGCCCGCGGCCAGCGGCCACCCCGAGGCGGCCGGGTAAACGATGATGTCATCGCCGTCGGCGTGCGCGGGCCAGAATCCGTAGCCGCCGCGCGCCGTCAGCAGGTCGCCGGCGACGATCTCGTCCAGCAGGGCATTGCCCTCGTCGAACAGCTCCCGGCCCTGCGGGGTGTCGAGGATCGCCGGGTACTTGCCCTTGAGCTCCCAGGCCAGGAAGAAGAACTGCCAGTCGATCAGCTCCCGCAGCTCGGCCAGCGGCGGGGTGACCTGGCGGACGCCGGTGAACGCCGGGACCGGGATCTCCGCGAACGACGGGGTCTGCGGGTTGCGGCGGGCGGCGTCGATGGAGAGCATCGGCTGGCTGCGCCGGGTCTCGTGCTGCTCGCGCAGCCGCTGCTGCTCCACCCGGTTCCCCGCGTCCAGCGCGGCGGCCCGGGACGGGTCGAGCAGGCTCTGGACGACGCCGACGACGCGGGAGGCGTCCAGCACGTGCAGGGTCGATCCGGTGAACGCGGGGGCGACGCGGACCGCGGTGTGCTGCCTGGAGGTGGTCGCGCCGCCGATCAGCAGCGGCTTGGTCATGCCGCGCCGTTCCATCTCGGCCGCGACGTTCACCATCTCATCCAGCGACGGGGTGATGAGGCCGGACAGGCCGATGATGTCGGCGTCCTCGGCGATCGCGGTGTCCAGGATCCTCGCGGCAGGGACCATCACGCCCAAGTCGATGACCTCGTAGTTGTTGCACCCGAGGACGACGCCGACGATGTTCTTGCCGATGTCGTGCACGTCGCCCTTGACGGTGGCGAGCACGACCTTGCCGTTGCCGCGCGGCCGGCCGGTGCGATCGAGCTCGACGTCAAGGCCAGCCGCCAGCGCGGCCTGCTTCTCGGCTTCCATGAACGGCTCGAGGTAGGCGACGGCCCGCTTCATCACCCGGGCGGACTTCACCACCTGCGGCAGGAACATCTTGCCCGCACCGAACAGGTCGCCCACGATCTTCATGCCGTCCATCAGCGGGCCCTCGATGACCTCCAGCGGCCGGGCGACCTGGTGCCTGGCCTCCTCGGTGTCGGCCTCGATGTGGTCGGCGATGCCGTGCACGAGCGCGTACGACAGCCGCTCGGCCACCGGCGCCTCCCGCCAGGCGTCGTCGGCGGCCTTCCGCGCGGCGCCGCCGCCGCCGGACTTGACCTGCTCGGCGTACTCGACCAGCCGGTCGGTGGCGTCCTCGTGCCGGTCGAACAGGACGTCCTCGACGAGCTCGAGCAGCGTCGGCTCGATGTCCTCGTACACGTCGAGCTGACCGGCGTTGACGATGCCCATGTCCAGCCCCGCACGGATGGCGTGGTAGAGGAACGACGCGTGCATCGCGCGGCGCACCACCTCGTTGCCGCGGAAGGCGAAGCTCAGGTTGGAGATGCCGCCGCTGGTGCGGACGCCCGGGCAGCGCTCCTTGATCAGGGGCAGGGCCTCGATGAACGACTTCGCGTACCCGTTGTGCTCGGCGATGCCGGTGGCCACCGCGAGGACGTTGGGGTCGAAGATGATGTCTTCCGGGGCGAAGCCGGCCCGCCGGGTGAGCAGGTCATAGGCGCGGCCACAGATGTCCACCTTTCGTTCGGTGGTATCGGCCTGGCCCTTTTCGTCGAAGGCCATGACCACGGCGCTGGCGCCGTAGGACTTGATCTTCCGTGCGTGGTCGAGGAAGGGCTCCTCGCCCTCCTTCAGGCTGATCGAGTTGACCACTCCCCGGCCCTGGACGCACTTCAGCCCGGCCTCGATCACGCTCCACTTGGAGCTGTCGACCATGACCGGGATGCGGGCGACCTCGGGCTCGGTCGCGATCAGGTTCAGGAACGTCGTCATCGCCTGCTCGCTCTCGAGCAGGTCCGCGTCCATGTTCACGTCGAGCAGGTTCGCGCCGCCGCGCACCTGGTCGAGGGCCACGTTCACGGCGGACTGGTAGTCGTCGGCCTCGACGAGCCGCCGGAACTTCGCCGAGCCGGTGACGTTGGTCCGCTCGCCGATCATCACGAAACCGGTGTCGGCGGTGATGGCGAACGGCTCGAGGCCGGACAACTGGGTTCCGGCCTTGCGGTCACGGCGCACGGTCCGGCGCCCCCGGGCCGCCTCCGCGATGGCCGCGATGTGGGCCGGGGTGGTGCCGCAGCAGCCGCCCACGATGTTCACCAGGCCCGCGGCGGCGAACTCGCCCAGGAAGTGCGCGGTCTCGGCCGGCGTCTCGTCGTAGCCGCCGAAGGCGTTGGGCAGCCCCGCGTTCGGGTGGCACGCCGTGTACGTGCCGGCGATCTGGGCCAGGTCGGTGATGTGCGGCCGGATGTCCTTGCCGCCAAGCGAGCAGTTCACGCCGACGACGAGCGGGTCCGCGTGCCGGATCGAGTTCCAGAAGGCGGTGACGGTCTGCCCGGACAGGGTCCGCCCGCTCAGGTCGACGATCGTCACCGATATCCACAGCGGCAGGTGGGGCGCCACTTCCCGCGCCGCCTTGATGGCGGCCTTGGCGTTGAGCGTGTCGAATATCGTCTCGATCAGCAGCAGGTCCACGCCGCCCTCGGCGAGGGCGGCGACCTGCTCGGCGTACGCGGCCTGCACCTGGTCGAAGGTGACGGCGCGGTAGGCGGGGTCCTCGACCTTCGGGGACATCGAGAGGGTGACGTTGAGCGGGCCGACGGACCCGGCGACGAACCGCGGCCCGGCGGCCTCGTCCGCCGCCTGCCTGGCTAGCTGGGCGCCCCGCACGTTCATCTCGTAGACCCGGCCCTCCAGGCCGTAGTCCGCCTGGCCGATGCTCGTGGCGGTGAACGTGTTGGTCGTGGTGATGTCGGCCCCGGCCGCCAGGTACTGCCGGTGCACGTCGAGCACGAGATCCGGACGCGTGATATTGAGCAGGTCGGGGTCGCCGGCGGTATCGCGGTCGTGGCCGCTGACCCGGTAATCGGCCGGGGACAGCCGCTGGGACTGGATCATGGTGCCCCAGGCACCGTCCAGGACGACGGTTCGACGGTCAAGCAGTTCGACCAGGTCCTTCATTCTGCTGCCTCCTGGGTGGTCGCGGATGCGATGTTCACAGGAGGCGACCTTGGTCAAAGCCGGACGCACGGCGCGCACCGCACGTAGAGACCGAGCGTGGCGGGCGGTAAGCCCGTTGCAGCGCCTCTCGGTCTGCTCGGTCTATCTTAGGGGCCCCAGCACATTTTCTCGAATCCATCCTTGGGGTAAGCCACAAGTGACCGGCCGTGCGGGGGTGCCGCGCCCCGCACGATGCCGGCGCCGGGTCGCAGCGGCGGCGCCCGCACCGGGGTGAACGGCCAGCCGGGCTCGATCATGCCGCACCCGGGTCACTAGCGCCGCGGCTCACGGAGCGGGCATGCTAGCGCCGTGACCACCGCGCCTGTCGCCCGCAACCTGGCCGAGTTGCAGACCCCCGCCCTCCTGGTAGACGCCGCCATCCTGGCGGCCAACCTGGCAGGCATGGCCGAGGCGTGGCCGGGGACGCGCCTGCGGCCCCACGTCAAGGCCCACAAGTGCACCGAACTGGCCCGCCACCAGCGTAGCAGCGGCCACCCCGGGTTCACCTGCGCCACCATCCGGGAGGTGGAAGGGATGGCGGCGGCCGGCCTGGGCCAGGACCTCCTGCTGGCCAACGAGGTGCTGGACGCGTCTCGCCTGGGTGCGCTGGTCGCGGCCGGCGCGCGGGTGACGGTGGCAGTGGACTCGCCGGCCACCGTGCACGCCGCCCAGCGGGCCGGGCTGCGGGAGGTCCTGATCGACGTGAACGTCGGCCTGCCGCGCTGCGGCTGTTCGCCCGACGACGCCGGCGCCCTGGCCGAACTGGCCCGCGGCGCCGGCCTGGACGTGCGCGGGGTGATGGGCTACGAAGGGCACGCCATGCTGGTCGGCGACCGGGACGACCGGGCCCGCCAGGTAGCGGACAGCATGGCCCTGCTGGAGCGGGCCCACCGCGCGGTGGGCGGCCCGGTGCGCTCCGCCGGGGGAACCGGCAGCTGGGACATCAACGCCTCGGCCACCGAGTTGCAGGCCGGCTCCTACGCCCTGATGGACACCGCCTACGCCGCTATCGGCCTGCCCTTCGGGCAGGCGCTGAGTATCCTGGCCACCGTGATCTCGGTCAACCCGGGCGGCTGGGCGGTGGCCGACTGCGGGCTGAAGGCGCTCGGCATGGACCACGGCAAACCGTCGCTGCCCGACGGCTCGGCCGTCTGGTACTGCTCCGACGAGCACGTCATCTTCTCCCCGCCCGAGGGCGGGTCACTACCCCGGGTGGGCGACCAGGTCCGGGTGCTGC
>DAHWEX010000623.1 GCA_027326205.1 Actinomycetota bacterium | reverse complement strand
GCCCGCTGCGCCGCTGCCCGTTGCGCCGCTGCCCGCTGCGCCGCTGCCTTCGCGGCGGCCGCCCTGGCCACCGCGGCGCGGTCCGCCGCGGCCTTCGCGGCGGCCGCCTGCTGCTGGAAACGCTTGGCCTGGTAGGCGGGGTTCTGGCTGAAGATAACGGCCTGCTGGCTGGCGTTATCGGCGGTCACCGCCGCAATCCGGGCAGCGGCCTGGTTGCCCCCGGTCAGGAACGCGGCGTCCGCGGTGGGCGGCACCGGGGACGGCGACGGGATCGTGACGGCGGCCGCGGAGATGGCGGCGGCCAGGGTCAGCGTGCCCGCGGCGGCGACCATGGCCACCCTCGCGCGCTTGCTGGACATGAAAGAGGGCCGGGTGTGCCGTGCCAAAAGAAGACCTTCAGTAGCTCGCGCCGCGCGCGATCGTCGTCCACCTCTGACGCCGCTGTTCCCCGTTAGGGGTAGCGGCAGGCGTCAGCGCGCGGACTTGACGCGGGGGCAGGGCGTCGGGCTGCTTGGGCAGCCGTGGTCTCGCGCACGAGGTGCTGAGTGAACCTTCAGCAAAGGTTCGTGCCAACGATGCCACGAACGATCGCTAGCCGCAGGGACATTGGGTCGTTACCTACCGTTCGAACAGCGCAAACGGTCGGTAACATGCACGAAACACCGTCCCCATCAGGGATTTTGATTACCTGTTGATAACGATTGTGAGCTAGGCCACGTCAGGCGACGCTCGCGCTCGTGCTGGGTCAGCCGACCGGGACCATGACCCGCTCACGGGCAACCGGCCTGCTGGCCGCCCTCGCGGTCATCACGGTCGCGCTCCCCTGCTCCAGCTCAGGTTGGCGTGCCGGCGCGCTGCCCGCGGTGGCTGCCGCCACCCCGGTCCGGCGACGCTGCCTCGGGCTGCCGCCCTGGCACGGGCCAGGGCGGCTGGTCACCGTGCGGCGACCACCGAACAGCCAGGTGCCGCCGCAATAACAGATCACGGCATTGTTAGACACGCCACAAATCGCCGCAAAAGCCAGCACAAAAAAGGAAATCCGGTAAATAAGAACCACACCCTGTGATGCTCATCACAGGGTGCGGTTCCGGTCATTCGCCGAGTGCCGGGCGGCCGGTGCGAGCCCGGCAAGCGCCCGTGTTCCCGTGGTTAGTAGTAGCCATCCGCCTCTTCGTGCGCCCACGCGGTGCACGGCGTGCCGTAGACCTGGGAGATGTAGCCGAGACCCCACCTGATCTGCGTGGCCGCGTCGGTCTGCCAGTCCGCGGCCACGGAGGCCATCTTGTCGCCGGGCAGGGACTGCGGGATGCCGTAGGCACCGGAGACGGAGTTCTCCGCGTACACGTTCCAGGTGCTCTCCCGCTCCCAGAGCGAGTAGAGGCAGGACCACTGGGACGCCACGCTGAAGCCGAAGCCCGGCATCAGTTGCTGTGCGGTCTGCTGGGCGGCGGTCGGGTCCGCGGGCGCGGCCAGCGTGGCGACGCTGGTGCCGCCGCTCTCGTCCGCGGCGGCCGACTGGTTCAGCGCCGCCATGATCTGGTCCGGGTCGGTGTGCGCCGGCACGGCCGCGACCGTCAGCGTCTTGGACGCCGCGGTCATCGCGACCAGCGTCTGGTACTCCTGGGTGAGCGCCGAGGCCTGGCGACTGCTGCCGAGTCCGTCGATCGACGCGAAGAGGCTGTTCGCCCCGGTGCCCTGGGGGTTCATCACCTTCACCGCGCCCCAGGTCACCGCGACGAGCAGCACGGCGAGGCCGGCGGCCGGAATCGTGATGCCGGTGCGGTGGAAGATCCCGCGCTTCTTCTTCCGCGCGCTCCTTGACCCGAATGAGCCAGTGCCCGAACCGGCGGTACCCGCATCCTTGCCTGCCGGGCCAGCGCCGGTAATCCTCGAGTCGCCCCTCGACGCTTGCGGCCGCTCATGCTCCTCAAGCGTCGCTGATCGATGTCGTGACAACGCAGTCCCTTCGGTCCATGTCGTGCATATACCGCACTCATCCACCGCCGCCGATCAACGATGCCAGAAAGCAACAAGCGCCGTCCGCGACTTGGAAAGAAATATTGGGCGGGAAAACTTACCATTCTGTGACACGAATCACGGCCTTATAACACGCACGGTGACAAGCGCCGGCGAGGTGGGGGATGATCGGCTTCATGAGTGACGAGAAGGCGCTGGTAATCGACCCCTTCAGCCGCGCGGAAGCGAGCGCGGCCATCCTGCGCGAGCGGACGGGCGTCGACCGGTTCGACGCCGCCGTGGTGCTCGGCACGGGCTGGCGCTCCGCCGCCGACGTCATCGGCGCTCCGGTGCGCGAGGTACCCCTCGCGGAACTCGGGGACTTCAAGCAACCGACGGTAGGCGGGCACACACCGTCCGTTCGGTATATCAAAAAGGGTCAGCTGCGGGTGCTGCTGTACCTGGGGCGGATTCACCTGTACGAGGGGCACGACCCGCACACGGTGGTGCACGGGGTGCGGACCGCGGTCGCGGCCGGGTGCCGGACGGTCGTGCTCACCAACGCGGCGGGCGGCATCAACCCGGGGTACGCGGTCGGGCAGCCGGTACTGATCAGCGACCACCTCAACCTCACCGGGCTCTCGCCGCTGTCTGGACCGCTGCCGGCCGGGGTGCCGTCCCGGTTCACCGACCTCACCCGGGTGTACTCCGGGCGGCTGCGCTCCCTGGCCAGGGACCTCGACCCGTCGCTCGCCGAGGGCGTCTACGCGGCGCTGCCCGGGCCGCACTACGAGACGCCGGCCGAGATCCGGATGCTGCGCGGCGCGGGCGCGGACCTCGTGGGCATGTCCACCGTCATGGAGGCGATCGCCGCGCGCCACCTGGGTGCGGAGGTGCTCGGGATCTCCCTGGTCAGCAACCCGGCGGCGGGCCTGTCCGACGCGCCGCTGGCGCACGAGGACGTGCTGGCCGCCACCGGCGCCTCCGCCGCCAGGGTCGGTGGCCTGCTCGCGGAGTTGCTGCCGCACATTTAGTCTCCCGAACGGTTCGCTGCTTCGCGCACCAGTCCCGCTGCCCGCGCGGAGGGGGCCGGCCCCGAGCGCCGCCGGCGCGTCAGCACCGAGTCAGGCGTCACCGACGTGGAGCACTGGCTGACCGAGTCGGTCCCCCGGAGCCGGACCCGCAGAGCGAACTGTTCGCCAAGGTCGTCCTCGCCCTGATGCCCGGCTCGCCGGTCGTCCCGCTTAGCTGCGGGACGACCCGGCGGCCGGTTATCTGCTGAATCTGTCTTAATACGCGCCGTTCGGAATGTTGGCTTCCTGTTCGATGTACTGGGCGCGCCGGATCCACAGGAATCCGTGGAAGATGACCGTGCCGTCATGGAAGGTCAGCTGTCCGCGGCGGATGAACCGGGAGATCCCTGACTCCGGATTCGGGCTTCCGAGACGCACAAGGCCGGGTCCGCGCCGGTAGGCAGCGAGCCGCCGGCCTGGGATATGGAATGGAAGATCCCGGTAGATGTAGACATTGTCGCTGGTGACGATCACGATGCGATGGAAGTAGAACGACAGCAGGCTGACCGCGAGATCCACAAGTCCGCCGACAGCGGGGATGAACCTGGCGACGTCCTCGGCCACGCCGAAGATAACCATCGTCAGCAGGTTGTTGAAGGTGAACGCCACGGCGACAGCCTGCTCGTCCAGGCGGGCGCGGCGCGCTACGCGCTGCGCCATCCGCTGGTTGTACCTCGTGACGTTAATTTGACGGGCTCTGACGTACGTGCCGCTGCCCGGCCCTTGTTCCGGCGTCTGTGCTTTCACCGGGTAAGTATGTCCGCACGTAGCCGCATAAGACGGTTAAACAGGGAAAAGGGGATAAAAGACCTGTGCTCGTGAGCCCGCACGTCTCCCCTCGACCTTTTCGCGTCATGACTGGCGGCCGGGTTTTGGAACGCTCGCGGTGCTCACCGGCGAATACCGGGCACTCGACGCCGCGGGACTACCGGGCCCGCAGGCCGTCGAGAAGGAGAGCGCAGACGGCATCGAGGCCGGCCTCGATGCCGGGGGCCTGCCATTCGCCCGCGTGGGCGGGGCTGTGGAAGCGGACGGTGGCGTCGAAGACGGCGCGCGCGGCCACCGCCGGGTCGGCGACGGCGAAGGTGCCGTCGGTGATTCCGGCTTCGATGACGGACCGCACCTGGGCCAGCAGGTCCGCGACGTGCTCGGCGGGGATGGCGCTGTGCTCCGCGGCCAGGATGCCGTAGGCGGCGAACAGTTCCGGGTCCTTGCGGGCCTTCGCCTGCTTGGCGGCGAGCATCGCGGCGAGCCAGGCGCGCAGCCGCTGCGGCGGCGGGGTGCCGGCGTCCCCGGCGACCGCGGCCAGCGCGTCGCGGTCGCGGCTCAGCCAGCGCCTGATCACGGCCTCACGGAGCGCCTGCTTGGAGGGGAAGTGCCGGTAGACCGCGGTGTGGCTGACCCCGAGCGCCCGGGCCACGTCCACCACCGTCGCCTTCGCCGGGCCGTGGCGGCGCAGCACCTCCTCGGTGGCCGCCAGGATGACGTCCGCGTCCAGCGGCGTGCCCGCCGGCATCAGCGTTCGCTGTCCAGCATGGCGAGCAGCGCCGGGGCGTACCGGTCGCCGGCGACGGCCCCGCGCGGCACCGCCCGCTCGATCGCGGCCAGGTCTTCCCTGGTGAGCTCCAGGCCGGCCGCGCCCACGGCGTCGGCGATCCGCCGCGGCCGCCTCGCCCCGACCAGCGCGACGATGTCGCCGTGCTCGCGGCCCTGGGCGAGCACCCAGGCGATCGCCAGTTGCGCGACCGTGGCCCCGCGCGCGGCGGCGACCTTCTTCAGTTCCCCGACGAGCGCGAGGTTGGCCTCGACGTTCCCCGCGGCGAACCGGGGCAGGTGCCCCCGGGTGCCGGGCGCGGCCGTCGGCAACGCACCCGAAAGCAGCCCCTGGGCGAGCACGCCGTAGGCGGTGACGCCGATGCCCAGTTCCCGGCAGGTGGCGAGGATGCCGTCCTCGATCCCCCGGCTGAACAGCGAGTACTCGATCTGCACGTCGGTGACGGGGTACACCGCGTGCGCCCGGCGGATCGTCTCAGGGCCGACCTCCGACAGGCCGATCCCGCGTACGTAGCCGGCCTGGATCATGTCCGCGATGGCGCCAACCGTGTCCTCGATGGGCACGGCCGGGTCGAGCCGGGCCGGGCGGTAGATGTCGACGTAGTCGGTGCCCAGCCGCCGCAGCGAGTAGGCGAGGAAGTTCGCCACGGCGACCGGGCGGGCGTCGATGCCGCGGAAGGCGTGGTCCGGGCCGCGCAGCCCGCCGAACTTGACGCTCAGCACCGCGCGCTCCCGGTCACCGGGGCGCAGGGCCCGGCCGATCAGCGTCTCGTTGTGCCCCATGCCGTAGAAGTCGGCCGTGTCCAGCAGCGTGATCCCGGCGTCGAGGGCCGCGTGGATCGTCGCGATGCTCTCCGCGTCGTCCGCGGGCCCGTAGGTGCCCGACATCCCGCCGCAGCCAAGCCCGACCGCTGGCACCCGGAATCCGGCGCCCAGTTTCTTCAGCTCCATGACACCGACCGTACCGCGCCGGGTAACAGATTTCAAATTATGAAACCAAGCAACTTGAGCGGCTTCGGCCGAGCGGCTGCCAGCGCTTGCGCCGCAGCCGGGCGGGCGGGCGTGTTAAGGTGTCACTGAAACGAGTGTTTCAGTGCCCAGGAGGCCAGGATGTCAGCGGCAGAAAGCACGGAGATCACCATCCGGCGGCTGGGCGAACCGGGCGACCTGGGCTGGACCGTGATGGCGCACGGCGAGTTCTATGCCAGGGAATTCGGCTGGGATACCACGTTCGAGGCGCTGGTCGCCAGGCTCGTCGCGGACTACGCGAACAGCAGCGACGACACCCGTACGGCGGCCTGGATCGCCGAGCGGGACGGACGGCGGCTGGGCTGCGTGTTCTGCGTCGCGGCGGACGAGCAGACCGCGCAACTGCGCCTGCTGCTGCTCGCCCCGGACGCCCGCGGACACGGGCTCGGCGCGCGACTGGTCGACGAGTGCATGCGCTTCGCCCGGGAGGCCGGCTACAAGCGGATGAAGCTGTGGACCAACCACCCGCTGGTCGCGGCGCGCAAGATCTACCTCTCCCGGGGGTTCACCCGCACCGAGGAGGAGCCGCACCGCAGCTTCGGCGCCGAGCTGACCGGCCAGGTCTACGAAGTCGACCTATGATCCCCGCCAGCGACGATGCCCGCGCGACCGATTCCGCGCGGAAGCGGGAACTGCTGGAGGCCGCCTACCAGTACGTGCTCGGCAACGGGCTCGCGGACATGTCGCTGCGCCCGCTGGCCAAGGAGATCGGGTCAAGCCCCCGGGTCCTGCTGTTCCTGTTCGGTTCCAAGGACGGACTGGTCCGCGCGCTGCTCGCCCGCGCCCGGGAGGAGGAACTGCGCTACCTCGCGGCGCTGCGCGACGAACGGGGGGGCCTCGCAGCCACGGCCCGCGACGTGTGGGCCTGGCTGGCGGACCCCGCGCACCGCGCGCTGCTCGCCCTGTGGGTCGAGGGCTACGCGCGCTCCCTGCTCGGCGAGCCCGGCCCCTGGGCCGGCTTCGGCCGCGACACGGTCCGCGACTGGCTCGACCTCCTCGCCGAACGCCAGTTCGCAGGCCGCGACGGTCCCTACGCGGAATCCGAGCGGACGCTCCTCCTGGCCGTCCTGCGCGGCGCCCTCCTCGACCTGCTCGCCACCGGCGACACCGACCGCGTCACCCGGGCCGTCCACCGCCACCTACACCTCGTCTAGCCCCAAGTTACGTCGGCGTGTCGCCCAAAAAGGGG
>DAHWEX010000615.1 GCA_027326205.1 Actinomycetota bacterium | reverse complement strand
GCACGACGTGGTCCACGCCCTGGACGATCGCGTAGTTGTTGAACATGCCGCCGCTTGAGGCGCAGACGCCCATCGAGATGACCCACTTGGGCTCGGGCATTTGGTCGTAGATCTGCCGGAGCACGGGGGCCATCTTCTGGCTCACCCGGCCCGCGACGATCATCAGGTCGGCCTCGCGGGGGGTCGACCCCGTCTTCTCCATGCCGAACCGGGCCATGTCGTGCCGGGGGCCGCCGGTCTGCATCATCTCGATGGCGCAGCAGGCGAGGCCGAACGTGGCCGGCCAGACCGAGCGCGCCCGGGCCCACCCGGCCAGCTTCTCCACCGAGGTCAGCAAGACGCCGCTCGGCAGCTTCTCTTCGATGCCCATTAGGAGACCTCCCTTCTTTTTGACGTTTTTCGTTATCAGACTGTTGTGACCAGGGCAAAAAGAAGGGAGGTCTAATCCCATTCCAGGCCGCCGCGCCGCCAGACGTAGGCGTACGCGACGAGCACGGTGATCACGAAGGCGACCATCTCGACCAGCCCGAACGTGCCGAGGTTGCCGAAGGTCACCGCCCAGGGGTAGAGGAAGACGATCTCGATGTCGAAGACGATGAACAGCATCGCGGTCAGGTAGTACTTGACCGGGACCTTTCCACCGCCAAGCGGGATCGGGGTCGGCTCGATGCCGCACTCGTACGCGTCGAGCTTGGCCTTGTTCCAGCGTTTGGGACCCATGATGGTTCCCGCCACCACTGAGAACGCGGCGAAACCCGCGGCGAGGACCATGAGGACCAGGATCGGTATGTATACCTTCACCGTGAATTAGCCCCCCTTCCTGAGGTCATTCATCCTAGGCACCGGGTTACCGGGAGCTCGGTGCGAGACGGGTCATCACGCTGATGATGCGGTCGCTGGCGTCGCCGTCCCGCGGATCGGACAGGTTGGCCAGCAGTTTCAGTGCGAACCGCATCAGCTGCGGGTGGTGCATGCCCCGGCTCGTGGCATAGCGCATCAGCTTGGGCCTGCCGATCAGCTCGACGAAAACCCGGCCAAGCGTGTAGTAGCGGCCGTAGGCAGCCTGCAGTTCTTCCGGGTAGGTGCGCAATACCCGCTCGGTCTCCGCCCGGGTCGGGCGCGCCATGGCCTGGGCCACCACGCGGGCCAGCAGTTCGCCGGACTCCATCGCGTAGGCGATGCCCTCGCCGTTGAACGGGTTCACCATGCCGGCCGCGTCGCCGGCCAGCAGCAGGCCCTTGTGGTACTGCGGCGTCCGGTTGAACCCCATCGGCAGCGCCGCGCCGCGTATCGGCTCGGTGCGGTTTTCCTCGACGTAGCCCCACTCCTCGGGCATCGACTTCAGCCAGCGCTTGAGCAGCTCGCGGTAGTCGGTCTTGCCGAACGCCTCGGAGGTGTTCAGCATCCCGAGGCCGACGTTGGAGGTGCCGTCGCCCATGCCGAAGATCCAGCCGTAGCCGGGCAGCAGCCGCTTCCCGTCCCACAGGTCAAGCCACGATTCCAGGTAGTCGTCGTCGTGCCGGGGCGAGGTGTAGTACGTGCGCACCGCCACGCCCATCGGCCGGTCGTCCCGCTTGGCCAGGCCCATCGCGACCGACAGCCGCGAGGAGTTCCCGTCGGCCGCGACGACCGCGCGGGCGCGGTAGGTGACACTGGCACCCGCGGCTCGTTCGGCGTTACCAGATCTTGACCTGGATTTTGACTTTTCCTCGGTTTCGGGCGTCGCCTCCACGCCCACGATGCGGCCGTTGTCGTCGAGCACCGGGCCGGTGACCGTGGTGCCCTCGAGCAACTTCGCGCCCGCGGCCTGGGCCCGGCGGGCCAGTTGCTCGTCGAGCGAGGAGCGCGGCCGCACCAGGCCGTAGCCCGGCCAGCTGCTCAGCTCCGGCCAGTCGAGCTCGAGGCGCACGCCGGCCGCGATCACCCGCAGGCCCTTGTTGCGCAGCCAGCCTGCTTCCTCGCTGACGTCCACACCCATCGCGATCAGGGATTTCACCGCACGGGGGGTGAGTCCGTCGCCGCATACCTTGTCCCTTGGAAAGCGCGACTTCTCAATCAGCAGCACGTTGAGCCCGGCCTGCGCCAGGTAGTAGGCGGCGGTGGAACCCGACGGCCCGGCGCCGACCACGATCACGTCGGCGTCGTCGTCTCTGCGGGTCGGCGCGTGCTGCTGTGTCACTTGATGCAATCCTGGGTTTCTTGTGAACGGCTTCACAAATTCTTTGCCGTTAGTTTATTCCTCGCCCCGTTCGGGGGATTGGTCGCCCCTACCGTACTCCCCCCGGAGGATGCCTCCCCGGTGACCCCCAGCGGGTTAGAGGTTCCTGGCAACGTGGATGGCCACGACGCCGAGGGTAAGGTCGCGCCACCGGACCGACGACCAGCCGGCCGCCCGGATCACGTCGGCAAGCTCCCGTTGCGCAGGCCAGTCGGTAATCGACTCGGCGAGGTACTCGTAGGCCACGGGGTTGCGCGCCGCGCGCCGGGCGATCGCAGGAAGGGCACCGGTCAGGTAACGCCGGTACAGCATATCGAGGGGGGCGATGGTGATCTCGCTGAATTCGCAGACCACGAGCCGTCCGCCCGGGCGGGTCACCCGGCGCATCTCCTCCAGCGCCGCGCGTGTCCCGTGCACGTTCCGCAGCCCGAAGGAGATCGTCACCGCGTCGAACGCGGCGTCCTTGAACGGGAGCCGCAGCGCGTCCCCCGCGGTAAAGGCGACCCGGCCGCGCGTCTTGACCTGGAACGGGTCGTTTTTCAGCTGCCGCGCCTGGCCCGCCTGGAGCATGCCGAGCGAGAAGTCGCACGCCACCACGTCCGCGCCGGACCGCGCGAACGAGAGCGAGGAGGTCCCGGTGCCCGCCGCCAGGTCAAGCACCCGGTCGCCCGGCCCCGCCTGCAGGATGTGCTGCACCCGGCGGCGCCACAGGCGGACCTGCCCCATCGACAAGACGTCGTTCATCAGGTCGTAACGGCCCGCCAGGGCATCGAACATAGCGGCCACCTCGGCCGGCTTCTTGTCAAGATCCGCGCGCGTCATGGTTCCTACCCTATGACGCGCGCATTCGTTCCCTACTACCGCGCGTCGGTGATCATGACCGTGCCGGCGGTTGTGTTGGTGGCCTCGTCGATGAGGATGAGGCCCCCGGTGAGGCGGTTGCGGCTGTAGGCGTCCACGAACAGGGGCTGGGTCACCCGCATCCGGATCCGGCCGATCTCGTTCAGGCCGAGCTGGGTCGCCGACTCGTCGCGGTGCAGGGTGTTGACGTCGATCCGGTACAGCAGGTCGCCGACGATGCCCTTGACGGTCTTGGTGGTGTGCTTGACGATCAGCCGCGACCGTGCGGTCAGCGGCCGGTCGGCGCTCATCCAGCAGACCATGCCCTCGATGTCCTGGGCCGACTTCGGCCGGTTGTTCGGGCGGCAGATCAGGTCACCGCGCGAGATGTCCACGTCGTCGTCGAGCAGCAGCGTCACCGACATGGGCGGGAACGCCTCGCCGACCGGCTTGCCCGCCAGTTCGATCCGGCTGATCCGCGTGCTGAACCCGGACGGCAGGTGCACCACCTCGTCGCCCGGCTTGAGCACGCCGCCGGCCACCTGGCCCGCGTAGCCCCGGTAGTCGTGCAGCTCGGGGTCGCTGCTGGCGTGCGGCCTGATGACGTACTGCACGGGGAACCGCACGTCGATGAGGTTCCGGTCCGACGCGATGTGCACGTGCTCCAGGTGGTGCAGCAGCGACGGGCCGTCGTACCACGGCATGTTCGCGCTCCGCTCGACGACGTTGTCGCCGTTGAGCGCGGAGATCGGGATGAACGTGAGGTCCTGGATCTCCAGCTTGGTCGCGAACTTGGAGAACTCGGCGCAGATGCCGTCGAAGACCTCCTGCTCGTAGCCGACCAGGTCCATCTTGTTCACCGCGAGCACCAGGTGCGGCACCCGGAGCAGCGTGGTGAGGAAGGCATGCCTGCGCGACTGCTCGTTCAGGCCGTGGCGCGCGTCGACCAGGATGATGGCGAGGTCGGCGGTCGAGGCGCCGGTCACCATGTTCCTGGTGTACTGAATGTGGCCGGGGGTGTCGGCGATGATGAACTTGCGCCGCGGCGTGGCGAAGTACCGGTACGCGACGTCGATCGTGATGCCCTGCTCCCGCTCGGCCCGCAGGCCGTCGGTGAGCAGCGCGAGGTTGGTGGTCTCCTCACCGCGGTCCCGCGACGTGCGCTCCACGGCCTGGAGCTGGTCCTCGAAGATCGCCTTCGAGTCGTAGAGCAGCCGCCCGATCAGCGTCGACTTGCCGTCGTCGACCGAGCCCGCGGTGGCGAACCGCAAGATGTCCATATTAGAAATAACCTTCCCGCTTGCGGTCTTCCATGGCGGCCTCGCTGGCGCGGTCGTCGGCTCGCGTCTGGCCGCGCTCCGTGATCCTGGTCGCGGCGATCTCGGTGATCACTTCACCGACCGTCGCCGCCGAGGACACGACCGCGCCGGTGATGGTCATGTCGCCCACCGTCCGGTAGCGGACCGTGGCCGTGAAGGTCTCCTCGCCCTCAAGCCGCGGCAGGTACGGGTTGTCCGCGAGGAGGATGCCGTCGCGCTCGAACACCACCCGCTCGTGGGCGTAGTAGATCGACGGGATCTCCAGGTTCTCCCGCTCGATGTACGCCCAGACGTCAAGCTCCGTCCAGTTGGACAGCGGGAACACGCGGATGTGCTCGCCGCGCCGGATCCGCGTGTTGTAGAGGTTCCACAGCTCGGGGCGCTGGTTCTTCGGGTCCCACTGGCCGAACTCGTCGCGGAAGGAGAAGACCCGCTCCTTGGCGCGGGCCTTTTCCTCGTCCCGTCGGGCACCGCCGAACAGTGCGTCGTTGCGATTCTCTTCGATCGCGTCGAGCAGGGTGACGGTCTGCAGCCGGTTCCTGCTGGTCCAGCGGCCGGTCTCCTCGACCGCCCGCCCGCAGTCAATCGACTCCTGGACCGAGGCAACGATCAACCGCACGCCCAGTTCAGCGGCGCGGCGGTCGCGAAACTCGAGCACCTCGGGGAAGTTGTGGCCCGTGTCCACGTGCATGACCGGGAACGGGATGTTCGCCGGGGTGAACGCCCTGGCGGCCAGCGCGAGCATGACAATCGAGTCCTTGCCGCCGGAGAACAGCAGCGCCGGACGCTCGAACTCGGCGGCGACCTCACGCATGATGTGGATCGACTCGGCCTCAAGGACGTCGAGCTGGGACAACAGGTAATCAGATCGCATACGTCACTGTTCTCTCTCGGGGAGGCGACCCCCCGTACCCCCCGCAGTCCTGATGGCTTCGAGCAGCCGATCCGCGATTGCGAATCGGCAAACTAGGATATCCGGCAGCAGCGGGTTCTCCTGGTTGTAACGCACGTCACTGCCGTCGACGCGGGACACGTGCAAACCGTTGGCTCTCGCCACGGCCACCGGGGCGGCCGTGTCCCACTCGTAGAACCCGCCGGTGTGCAGGTACACGTCGTTTTCGCCTAGCACTACCGTGGCGACTTTAGCACCGGCCGACCCCCAGCTGACCAACTCGGCGTCCAGCCGGGCGGCGACGCTCTTCACCAGGTCACTGGCCCTGGTGCGGCTGACCACCATCCGCAGGCGACGGTCTCCCGCTTCCTGCCGCGGGTCAGCTTGCCGCGGGTCAAGGGCGGCGCGGGGCCCGGCCTTTGTCGCGAGGACCCGGCCCTGCGCCGGCAGGGCCACCGCGCCGGCGATCAGGTCCCCCTCGGGGGCCGACGCGGTGCGGGCCCAGAGTGCCACGTGCCCCGCCCAGTCGGTGCGTTCCGGCTCGCCGAACTCCCGGGTTCCGTCGAGCGGGTCCACGATCCACACGCGGTCGGCCGTCAGGCGCGCCCTGCCGTCGATGCCCTCCTCGGACAGGACCGCGTCCGCCGGCCTGGCCTTCGCCAGTTCGGCCATCAGGAACTCGTGCGACTCGCGGTCTCCGGCGTCACGCAGCGCCTTCGGGTCGCCGCCGGCGGCGCGCAGGCGCAGGAGCAGTTGGCCGGCGCGCCCGGCAAGGTCGGCTGCCAGCGCATGGTCGTCGCGGCCGCTGAGGTCATCGGGAGAGATCACGCTACGACCAACGACGCGCGGCGCGGCAATCTTCCGCCGCGGCGGAATACTCGTGACGTCGCGGCTGAGAAATCCCCCGGGGTGCGCGAACCGCGCCGCCGCTTGCCGCTACCTACTCTCCGAGCGAATCCTTTCTAGGAGGAGGCAGGGGTGAACGATCCGCATCGGGACGTCGGCGCGGCTACCTTCATCGCCGGTCATGACCCGGAGCGCGACGACGCCGAGCTGCTGCGCCGGATCGGTCAGGGCGATGAGGACGCGATGGCCGCGTTTTACCGTGAGCACGGCCGGGTGGTGTTCGCCCAGGTGCTGCTGGTGACCGGCAAGCGGGCGCTGGCCGAGGAGATCGTGCAGGACGCGATGCTCGCCGTCTGGCGCGGGGCGAGCTCCTTCCGTGGCGAGTCCTCGGCGCGGTCCTGGGTGATCGCCATCGCCAGACGGCAGACCAGGGACCGGCTGCGCGGCCAGCGGTTGCGCGTGGTGGATGAGGCCTTCCTGGCCGGGCAGCCGGTCCCCGGCCCCGGGCCGGAGGCCATGGCCCTCGACCGCGCCGAACTGGTCGAGGTACGGAACGCGATCCGGGAGCTCTCGCCGGCGCACCGGGAGGTACTGGGCCTTGCCTTCGGCACCGGGCTCAGCCTGCCTGAGGTCGCAAGCGTGCTGGAGATCCCGGTCGGGACGGTGAAGAGCCGGCTGACCTCGGCGCGCGCCGCGCTGAACAGGATTCTTGAGAGGAACGGCGAGAACCGATGAACACCAACCCCACTGACACCCGCCACCCCCACCTGGACCTCGAAGACCTGATCGCCAGGGCCGCCGGCCAGCCGGTCAGCGACCGGGTCAAGGCGCACCTCGCCGGCTGCGCGCTCTGCCAGCGCGAGGCGAACCGCTGGAACCTCGTCGCTGACGGGGTCCGCATCCTCGCGGGCACCGAGCCCGTGGCGCCCCCGCCAGCCCGGCCGCGACGCACCGGGCTGGTCCTGACGTCGGTCCCCTGGCGGCGCGCGCTGCGGGTGGCCGGCGGCGCGGCCGCCGCGCTCGCCCTGTTCGCCGGGGCCGGCGAGGCGGCCGGGGTGGTGCACCTGTCGTTCGGCAACGGCGGCACGGGGACTGGCGGCAGCGGGACGTCCCTCACCGCGGTCACCGGCTGCTCCCAGATCAGGCAGGCCGACGGGACCCTCGAGCGGGTAACCGGCAACAGCCTCGTCATCAAGACGGCCAGCGGCCAGCCGGTGACGGTGACCACGACAGCGTCCACGTTCGTGGCGAAGTCGGGCGTACTGGCCCCCGGCGAAATCACGGACGGCGCGTCGGTGACGGTGCGCGGCT
>DAHWEX010000709.1 GCA_027326205.1 Actinomycetota bacterium | reverse complement strand
ACCGGCAACCTGGCCAAGTTCGGCCAGCACTCTGAGCTCAGGGATTACCTGCTCAACACGGGCAGCCGCGTCCTGGTCGAGGCATCTCCCTACGACCGGATCTGGGGTATCGGCCTGACCGCCGACCACGAGGACGCCACTTCCCCCGAGCGCTGGCGAGGCCTGAACCTGCTCGGCTTCGCTCTCATGGAAGTCCGTCAGCAGCTACGGACTGGGTCGGCTTCTTAGCTGGCTGGTGCCATGTCGGTCGTCCGCTGTGCCAGCTTAGGAGGAAGACAGGTAGCCCGTGGCGGTCAGGAGGGCGCGGGCGAAGCGGCTGAGCGGGACCGTTCGGAGCTCTTCCCGGCTGAACCAGGCGACCTTGCTGAGTTCGCCGTCGGCCGGGGCCGGGGTGCCGTCGACGATGGTGGCCTCGTAGACCGCGCAGACGTACGCGGTGCGGTCGCCGTTCAGGTAGGTGACCTCGTAATCCGGGCCGCCGAGCACGTCGAGCAGCGGGCCAAGGCGGATCTCCGTCCCGATTTCCTCGCGGGCCTCGCGGATGGCCGCCTCCGCGGGGGACTCGCCCGGGTCGACGGCGCCGCCGACGGTGCTCCACCCGTCGGTGGCCCCGGTGTGCCAGGCGAGCAGTACCCGGCCTGCCCCGTCGACCGGAAGCACCGCGGACGACGGCAACAGCAGCAACTCGTGCCCGACGAAGGCCCGCAGCCGGGCAATATGCGGAGCTATCCCCATGCGGGCAACCTACCTCGTCCGCCGCGGCCGTCGTCGCCAGAGTGGGGTCGCGCCCGATGCTGCCAACGGCAGCCAACGGGCAGGATGTCTCGGATGTCCGGCTTGTCCGGCATGCGATGCCGGCACCCCGGCCACGGCGCGGAACCTCTGCAGAGCACGGAACCTAAGCACGCGCACCGCGTGTTTTCCTTCCGCGCTCTGCAAAGACTCCAAGATCAGGGACGGAAACGCGCGAGGTGCCGAGCGAGTAGCCGCAACACGGCTCTCGGGGGCATCACGGTTCCCCTGGGAAACAGCATGCAGGCTTTGCGGCCGTCAGGCGAGGCCGTGGCGGCGGGCGTACCCGATGGCGGCGACGCGGTCGCGGGAGCCGGTTTTGGCGAAGATCCGGTTGATGTGGCTCTTGACCGTGTGCGCGGTGACGAACAGGCGCGCGGCGATCTCTGCATTGTTCAGGCCCTGGGCGATCAGGCCCAGGATTTCGGCCTCGCGGTCGGTGAGCCCGTCCGGCAGCGGGCCGGAGCGTGCTTCGGCCGAGGATGCCCCGCTGGGGTCGGGGTCCTCCGCCGGCGCGGGCTGGCTGCCGCGGCTCACGGCATTGACGAGCGTGGCCTGCACGCGCGAGTCGAAGACGGACAGGCCGCCGGCGGCCGCGTGCAGGGCGGCGGCGATCTCGGTGTGGTCGGAGTCCTTGGTCAGGTAGCTGCGCGCGCCCGCTTGCAGCGCTTCGAGGACGGACGTGTCGTCGAGGTACGTGGTCAGCACGACGATGGCGACCCGGGGGTGCTCGGCGGTGAGCCGGCGGGTGGCCTCGATGCCGTCGAGCACCGGCATGTGCAGGTCGAGCAGGATCGCGTCGGGCCGGTGCGCGGCGACGAGTTCGATCGCCTGCGCCCCGTTCGCGGCCGCGGCCACCACCTCGATGCCGGGCAGCCCGCCGAGTAGCAGCACCAGTCCCTCGCGGACGCTTGCCTGGTCGTCGGCCACGATGATGCGCAGCGGCGCGGTGGTGTCGTTCAACGGGTGTCCTCCTGGACGGCTCGGACCGGTTCCGCGTCGGACGGCGCGGAAGCCTGCGGGCCAGTGGCAAGCGGGAGTTCGGCCGTGACGACCCACTGGCCGTCCCGCAGGCCGGCGTCCAGGCTGCCGCGCAGCAGGAGCAGGCGCTCGCGCATCCCCGTCAGGCCGTAGCCGGAGTCCAAGGTCCGCAGCGCCGGTGCCCCGGCGGTCGCGGCGGCGCCCTGGTCCGGCAGCGGGTTGGCGACGGTCAGCCGCACGCCGTCGCTCCGGTAACTCAGGTTCACCGTGATTCCGCTGCCCGATCCGTGCTTGACCGCGTTGACCAGCGATTCCTGAGCGACGCGGAGCAGCGCGACGGTGGCTTCCGGCGGCAGCGGGACCGGCGTGCCCGCGCTCTGGAAGTCGACCGGCACATGATGCTGCCGCACGGCCTCGGCGGTGGCCCGGGCCAGCTGGTCGGGCAACGGGAGGGCGTCGGTGCGCAGCGCGTGGACGGCCCGGCGGGTCTCGGTCAGTCCCTCAGAGGCCATGCGCTGCGCTGCGGACAGTGCCTCAAGGGCGCGATCCGGGTCGTTGTGCACGGTGAACAGCGCGCGGACGGTCTGGAGCTGGATGCCGAGCGCGCCGAGGGAGTGCGCCAGTACGTCGTGGATTTCCCGCGCGATCCGTGTCCTTTCCTCAAGGACATCGGCCCGCCGCTGCTCAGCCCGCAACTGCTCGTGCTGGGCGAGGAGCTGCCTGGCCTGCTCGGCCTGGACGCGGAGCGCGGCCCGGTTCCGTCCCATGAGCACGCCGACGGCGAGCAGCAGCGGGAACCCGAGCATGGTGCCGACACCCTGGCCGAAGACAACCGCGCCTGTCTCCGCGGCCAGGACGCCAAGCGCCGCGCAGACGAGGACGGTCTCCATCGTAAGTTCCTCGGCGGCACTCAGGAGGGCGACGGCCGAGAACACGATGAGGAATACCCCGCCGTGACCGGCCGAGCCGCCCAGGCAGCCGGCGACGGTCACCGAGGCGAGGGCGGCGGTCAGCAGCCGGCGCCGCGCCGGGGCCGGGATGCGCGGCGCGAACTCGGCTGTGCCCCACGCCATGACCCCGGCGCAGATCACCGCGTAGGCGACGGCCTGCGTCAGGGCCCCGCCGTGCACCGAAGGCGGGCTAGCGAAGGTAAGGACCCCGACGATCACCAGGCCGGTGGTCCGGATGCTCCAGAGCGCGACGCGCAGCATTTCCCTATTATCGCGAAACGCTGCGACGCCGGCCGTCACTACCGGCTCCAGGACTGCGAGCGCCCACCGCGCCCACCGCGCCCACTGCGGCGATCGCGGCCGGCCCGGCGATCGCGTCGGCGGGAACCGTCGTCGTAGCGGTCACTGATGTCGTAGTGGTCGTCGCTGTAGCTGCCGTCAAGGTCGTCGCGGCCGCTCAGCGGGCCGCTGAGACGGTCGCCGGGTCCGCCGCCCAGCCGGTCGCTCAGCTGGCCGCCCAGCCCGCCGCGGCTGAAGGTGTCGGCCATGAAGACCTTGCCGTCCTTCTCCGGGGCGAACGGGACGCCCATGGCCATGGCGCGCGGCACGATGACGGCCGCCTGGGCGAGCCGGTTGATCCCGAGGCTGAGCAGGAGCGTGGACGTGGACGCCGCGACGTGGGCATGCATCCCGGTGGCCAGGACCATGACCAGGACGCGCCAGCCGACTAGGAGCGCCCAGAGCCACAGGCCGCGCAGCGGCAACTGCGCCCACAGGTGCCCGTCCCGGGATTCCAGGCGCGTGATCGCGCCGAAGGC
>DAHWEX010000600.1 GCA_027326205.1 Actinomycetota bacterium | reverse complement strand
CAGCCGCTACAGCGTGCTGAAGCCGTGCTGCCGGAAGGCCGAGGTGTCGACGCTGCTGCGGTTCGCCGGCGGGCTGCACCTCAGTAACGGCCACATCATGGTCGAGGCCGAGCTGGACACCGGCGCCGCCGCGCGCCGCCTGCGCAAGGACATCATGGAGATCTTCGGCCACTCGTCGGAGCTGATCGTGCTGGCGCCCAGCGGGCTGCGCAAGGGCAACAGGTACGTCGTCCGGGTGGTCAAGGACGGTGACAGCCTGGCCCGCCAGACCGGCCTGGTGGACAGCCGCGGGCGTCCGGTTCGCGGCCTGCCCCGGCAGGTGGTGGCGGGGAGCACCTGCGACTGCGAGGCGGCCTGGCGCGGCGCGTTCCTGGCGCACGGCTCACTGACCGAGCCCGGCCGGTCGATGGCCCTGGAGATCACCTGCCCCGGCTCGGAGTCCGCCCTGGCCCTGGTCGGCGCGGCCCGGCGGCTGAAGATCTCCGCCAAGGCCCGCGAGGTCAGGGGCGTGGACCGGGTGGTGATCCGCGACGGCGAGGCGATCGCGGCGATGCTCACCCGGCTCGGCGCGCACGACAGCGTGCTGGCCTGGGAGGAGCGCCGGATGCGCCGTGAGGTCCGGGCGACCGCGAACCGGCTCGCGAACTTCGACGACGCCAACCTGCGCCGCTCGGCGCGGGCCGCCGTCGCGGCGGGCGCCCGGGTGGAGCGCGCCCTGGAGATCCTCGGCGCCGACGCCCCGGATCACCTGGTGATGGCCGGCCGCCTGCGCGTCGCCAACCGCCAGGCGTCGCTTGAGGAACTGGGCCAGCTCGCCGACCCGCCGCTGACCAAGGACGCGATCGCGGGCCGCATCCGCCGCCTGCTGTCGATGGCCGACCGCCGGGCGGCCGACCTGGGGATGCCCTCCACGGAGGCCTGCCTCACCGTCGACATGCTGCCTTAGTCCCGGCCGGGCGGGAGGCGGCCCGGGCCAGCGCGACCGCAACGATCGCCAGCAGGCAGACCGTGGTCAGCGCGCCGCGCAGGCCCACCGCGGTAGCCAGGAAGCCGATCGCGGGCGGGCCGAGCAGGAAGCCGGCGTAGCCGAGGGTGGAGGCGGCGGCCACGCCGTTCGGGCCGGCCAGCACGCCGACGCGGGCCATGGCGGTCGGGAACGCGTTGGCCACGCCGAGCCCCGCCAGGGCGAAGCCGGCCAGGGCGAGCGGCAGCGCCGGGGCCAGCGCGGCGGCGGTCATCCCGGCGCTGGTGACGAGGCCACCGAGGACGAGGACCCGGGTCTGGCCGAGGCGGGCGAGGAGCGCGGTGCCCGCGAGGCGGCCGCAGGCCTCGGCGAGGGCGAACGCGGCGTAGCCGGCGGCGGCGAGGCCCGGCGCCGCGCCGAGGTCCGCGCGCAGGTGGAGCGCGCCCCAGTCGCTGACCGCGCCCTCGCCGTAGGTGGAGCACAGCGCGATCACGCCAAGCAGCAGGACCGTCCGCCACACGCCGGCGCGCCCGGCGGGGGCAGCCGCGGGAACCGCCGGCCCGTTCGGTACGTCCCGCTCGTCCCCGGGCCCGGTGGTGCCCCCGCCGGGCCCGGGCCCCGGGGCCTCCTGCCGTTGCCCGCCGGCGTACGCCACGGGCAGGGGCGCGCGCAGGATGACCCGGCCGCAGGCGACGGTCACCAGCAGGCCGGCCGCGCAGACGAGGGAGAAGTGGGCGAGCGGGCCGAGCGCGGGGGCGGCGAGGCCGCCGAGCGCCGCGCCGGCCAGGCCGCCCAGCGACCAGGCGGCGTGGAACGACGGCATGACGGGGCGGCGGACGGCGGCGACGAGGTCGACCGCGAGGCTGTTCATCGCGACGTTGAGGCCGCCGTAGCCGATGCCGAAGACCACCAGGCCGAGCCCGAGCGCCAGCGCGGAACGGGCGAGCGCCGGCAGGATCAGGGCGAGCGACAGCCACGGGGCGGCGATCACGATCACCCGGGCGCTGCCGAAGCGCCGGCATAGCGCGCCGGCCAGCGTCATGGTCGCGATCGCCCCGGCCGACACGCCGAGCAGTGCCATCCCCAGGGTCGCGGGGGACGCGCCGACCGCCGCCTTCACGGCCGGGATGCGCACCGCCCAGCTCGCGAACACGAAGCCGTCCATGGCGAAGAACGCGGTGACGGCGGCACGTGCCCGGCTCGTCGCATTGCGTGCCGTAGCGGGAGGCGGTAGTTTGTTTAGCAACTGCACAAAATAAGGATAGGGGTAACTCGCCATGCGGACAACCGGGTGGACCTGACCGCCGCCACGCTGGCCTCCCCCACGCTGGCGGGCGTCGCCCTGACGCTGATCCACACCGGCCGCGCGCCGACCCGCTCGGCGCTGACCCGGCAGCTCGGGGTGACCCGGGCGACCGTCGGCGCGGTCACCGGGGAGCTGCGCGACCTGGGGCTGATCGAGGTGGACGCCGGGGCCGGCGGCGGCCGGCAGGGGCGGCCCTCGCACCGGCTGCTGCCCAGCCCGGCGGGGCCGGTGGCGCTCGCCGCCCAGGTGCACCCGGACGGCTTCGCCGTGGCGCTGGTCGGGCTCGGCGGAACCGTCGTCGCCCGCCGGGCCGTGCACGGCCCGGTGAGCGCGGACCCCGCGCGCACCTTCGCCCCCGCCGCCGAGGCCGCCGCCGCGCTGCTCAGGGCGTCCGGCCGCCCGTGCGTCGGTGCCGCCGTCGCGGTCCCGGCCGCCGTCACCCGCCCCGGCGGGACCGCCGTGCGCGCCCTCTACACCGGCTGGCCGGACGGCACGCCGGTCCGTGACCTCTTCGCCGCCGAACTCGAGCGCCAGGGCGTGCGCGGCGCCCGCGGCCGCGCCCTGGGGTGCGAGGCCGTCAACGACGTCAACGCGCTCGCCCTCGGCGAGCACCGGCAGGGCGCGGGCCGGGACGCCACCCACCTGCTCGTCGTCTCGGCCGAGCACCGGGGCGTCGGCGGCGCGCTCGTGCGCGACGGCGCGCTCTACGCCGGCAGCGGCGGGCTCGCCATGGAGGCGGGCCACGTGAGCGTCGACCCGGACGGCCGCCCGTGCCGCTGCGGCAACCGGGGCTGCCTCAACGTGGAGGCCGACGCCGAGCGACTGCTCGACGAGGCCGGGGGCCCGGTGGCGGCGGACAGGCCCGTGCTCGACCAGGCCGTCGCGCTGCTGCGGGCCGGCTACCCCGGCGATTCCCGCGTCCGCGCCGCCGCCGACGGGTGCGCGGCGCGACTCGGCCTCGCGCTGGCCGGCCTGATCAACGTGCTCAACCCCGACCGGGTGCTGCTCGGCGGCATGTACCGCGAACTCCTGGCGCTCGCGCCGGCGCGGCTGCGCGGGGCCGTCGCCAGCCACAGCCCGTGGGGCGTCGGCGCGGGAGTGCCGGTCGAGGGGGGCACGCTGGCGGACGGCGGGCTCATCGGCGCGGCGGAGCTGGCCTGGCAGCCCGTGCTCGACAATCCGGCCCTGCTGCGGACCGCCTAGGCGGGAACGCCGATCCGCGCAGATTTGCGGCCAATGCAATTGCAGCGGCGGCGAGTGCGCCGTATCGTGGCCAGGTCGACAGGGAACGCCAACGTGTGTGGCGGGTGCTGCAAAGGACTGGTGACGGGGATGCGTACGACCGGCTGGACCTGAACCGTCTTCGCCTGCGCGAAGACGCCGCTAGCCGAAGGCGCTGGCCGGAGCGGAATCCGCCCCGGCCAGCGCCTTCGCGTTTTCGCGTTGCCCGGTCCGGCGCGCGGCAGCGGGTGACGGCGGGGCGGGGTAAGGCGGGTCAGCGGTCGCGGACGTACAGCACGCTCTCGCCGTAGCCGGGGAACGACGCCAGGCGGCGGAAGTGGCCGGCGAACCAGGCGGCGAACGCGGGCGTCCACGGGATGCGGTCCCTGGCGCCGCCAGACACCCAGGCGTACTGGGCCTTGGCGTAGCTGGCCTCCCAGCCGGCCAGCACCCTCGGGTCCTGGCCGGCGCCGCCCGCCGGCGAGACGCCGCCGCTGAGGGCGAGCGTCTGCGCCAGGGAATCGACGATGTCGGGGCAGCCAGGGCTCGGCGCGGCGAACCTGTTGGCCGCGATCGCGAACGAGACCTGGTCGGCGAGCAGGCAGGAGCCGGCCGGGACCAACGCGGCGACGCTCGCCGGGGTCGTGTGGGCGTTCGCCGTCTCAAGTTCGCGCGCCTCGATGCCCGCGGCGGCGAGGATCACCACGGCGACCGCCGCGGCGACCGCCCGCCGGGCCCGCCGCGCGGGCTTGGCAGTGCCCTTGATCAGGCACGCGAGGCTCTGGACGGACGCGCCGACGGCGACGGCCAGCCACGGGGCGGGGAAGTCGGGGTAGTGGTAGAAGAACGCCGAGTACCACAGGATGGCGATGGTGGCGACGACGGCCGTGGCGAGGGCGAACCACTCCAGCGGCGTCCGCTGGCGCCAGCCGCGCAGGTACCCGGCGGCGATCAGCGCGACGCCGGCCAGCGCCGCCGCGTACGCGAGCCAGCCGACCGCCGCGGTGTGCGTGGAGGCCTCCGCGCCCATGGCGAACAGCGAGTGCCCGGTCGTCCCCGGGGCGGCGAGCCTCCCGGTGCGGCCGAGGAAGTCGATCAAGCCGGTCAGGTACGCGAGCCGCGGCGAGGTCGGCGTCGTGGTGCCGACCCGGCTGGCCTGGTAAAGCATCGTCTGCTTGATGAAGCCGGACGGGTCAGCGAGGGCGAACGGGCCGCCGAGGACCGCGAAGCCGCCGAGCGCGCCCCCGACGAGGGCGACCGCGCGGCGGGCCCGCGACGCCTGCGGCACCGGGCGGGCGATGAGGCAGACGGCCAGCAGCACGGCGGCCGGGGCCCCCGCCCAGAACTTGATCGCGACGCCGCAGCCGAGCGCCGCGCCCGCCCAGGCGAGCCAGCCCGGGCTCCGCAGCCGGCCGTCGCGGAACGCCGCGTTGGCCGCGAGCAGGCAGGCCAGGTTCATCCACGGCTCGAGCAGCAGCGTCCGCCCGGACAGCACGTCCGCCGGGTAGACGGCCAGGAACCCGGCGGTCGCCGCGCAGGCGATCGCCCCCCGGTGCCTGACCAGCCGCCCGGCCAGCGGGATGCAGGCGGTGCTGGCCGCCACGCTGAGGAGCCGGGCCACCGCCAGCCCGGTCGCCTGCGATGTCAGCGACCCGACGAGCGCGCCGGGCAGCGCCAGCACGACGATGCCCGGCGGCTGGACGAACGCGTAGTCCTTGTACGGCAGCGCGCCGTGCAGCAGCCGCAGGGCCGCGCCGAGGTAGACCCCGTCGTCGTACTCGACCGTGCCCGAGGTCAGGAACCCCGGCCGGGTGACCAGGAACAGCCGCAGGCCCGCGGCGAGCAGGGTCGCGATGAGGATCGCGAGGCCGGCCGGGGTCCGCGGCGCGGCCCAGCGCCCGGCGCGGGCCGGCGCCGCCGGATCCCGGGCGTCGTGTCCCGCCTGGTCGCCGGACACTTCGTCGCGCGCACGACGGACAGCGGGCATGTGGACGCTCCGGGAAGAAAAGAAGGCAAGGGGACACGGCAGAACAAGACGACGTCTGGAGGGGCCCCAATTTACCATCGCGGGCGGCCGGCCGCCGGGCCGGGACGCGCCGGCGCGGCCAGCCGGGAACGGTCAGCCGGGAACCGGGCGGACCGCGATCTCGCTGCCCGCCGGGTACGTGCCCTGCCCGGCCGGGATCGCCCACCAGGCGTCGGCCCGGGCCAGCAGGCTGATCGACCCGGCACCGCGCCTGGACGGCGTCGCCACCGCAATCCCGCCGGCCGGGTCCGGGGCGAGCGTCACCAGCACCCAGTCCTCGACGTCGGCGGGGGAGGCCCAGTCCCGGTCGAGCCGGGCCGGGACGGTCCCGCCGGCCGGGTGCTGCCCCTGGAGGCCGGCGAGCAGCGGCGCGGCGAACAGTTCGAAGATCACCGCCGTCGCGACGGGATACCCGGGCAGGCCGATGACCGGGACGATCCCCGCCGCCGGACCGGCTGGCTGGCCCCGGCCGGTCCCGGGCCGCTTGGCGTGGCCGAGGAGCGCCGGGTGGCCGGGCCGGACCGCGACCCCGGCGACGGCGAGCCCGCCAACCTGGGCGATGACGGCGCCGGCGTGGTCGCCGCGCCCCCGGCTCGACCCGGCGATGACCAGGACCAGGTCCGCTGCCGCGGCCGCGCGCCGCAGTTCCGCCGCGAGGGCGTCCGGGTCGTCCGGGACCACCGCGCTGACCACCGGGACCGCGCCGAGCTGCCGGCAGCGCCCGGCGAGCGCGAGCGAGTTCGTGTCGGCGATGTCGCCGTAGCGCAGCGTCGATCCGACCGGGCGGATCTCGTCGCCGGTGGGGATGATCGCGACCACGGGGCGGGGCGCCACGGCCAGCGCGACGTGCCCGCCCGCCGCGGCGGCGGCCAGGTCGGCGGGCCGGAGCCGGCGGGCCGCCGGCACCAGGACCTCCCCGGCCGCGAAGTCCTCCCCGGCCGTGCGGACGTTCCGCTGGCTGGCCGCGTGCCCGGCCCGGG
>DAHWEX010000598.1 GCA_027326205.1 Actinomycetota bacterium | reverse complement strand
AGGCCCCGTGCCCCAGCGCGGCCAGCGTCGGCAGGAAGCGGGCGGTGGTCCCGGAGTCCCGGCAGTAGACGTCCGCCTGAACGGCCGGCGGTCCCGCGGGGCTGCCGATGATCGACCAGGACTGGCCGGACGTGTCGGTGCCGAGGCCGAGCCCGGCCAGCCCGGCGGCGAAGGCCTCGGTGTCATCCGAGACGAGCGGACGGCGCAGGCGTGACGTCCCGTCCGCGCAGGCGCTCAGGAATAGCGCACGCGCCGTCATTGATTTGGATCCGGGAACCAGAATCTCGACCACGGTGCGATCAACCTTATCTCAGCGGTTACGCGGCTGTTTACTTAGCTTATTGAGTGTCATTGCGCGAAGAGCACGTCATATGGTACCGGAGTTCGGTAAGTGCCCGCCTGAGGCGGCGCACGACGCTGGCCGGCCGGTTTTAGCTCTTGATGACCGCCGCGCGGCGGTCGCTCAGCGCTCCGGGGTCGCGGTGCCCTGGCGGGGCAGGAGGCTTTCGCCGCCGGACGGGCCGCGCTGGGCGAGGGCGGCCCGGCGGAGCAGCGGGCTGGCGCGGTAGTGGCCGTCGCGGTACCAGTTCTCCAGGCTGTCGAGGAGGCGCAAGACCGTGCCGATGCCCCACTGACGGGCCCAGGCGAGCGGGCCGAGGGGGTAGTTCACGCCCAGGCGCATGGCGGTGTCGATGTCGGGCTCGCTGGCGACCCGGCAGGCGAGGGCGTCGGCGGCGAGGTTGGCGAGCATGGCGACGGTGCGGGCGACGATGAGCGCGGGCGTGTCCTCGATCACGTAGACCTCCAGCCGCGCGGCCTGGAGGAGGCCGACCGCCTCCGCCAGCGCACCGGGCGGGCAGCCGTCGGACGCGGCGATCGCGACGGCGGTCGCGGCCGCCGGGTCGAGGACCCGGTCGATCACGATGACCGGGCGCTCGAAGGCGGCCGACAGCGAGGTGGCGGTGACGCCCTCGGTCTGCACGAGCAGCGCGCCCGAGGGCAGTTCGACGAGGCCGTCGGCCAGGCCCGCCTCGGAGTCGTCGCGGTCGCCGCAGACGGCGGCGACGCCCGCGCGGTCGAGGAAGGCACGCAGCGGCGACGCGCCGCCGGAACCGGCCAGGTGCTCGACGACGGCCTCCGGCGCGGCGGCCGCGGGGGCCGGGACGGGCGCGGGCGCGCCGTCGCCGGGGTAGATGCCGCGGCCGGACTTGCGGCCGAGCCAGCCGGCCTCGACCAGGGCCCGCTGGGCGAGGGCGGGCGCGAACCGCGGGTCGTAGCCGAACGCGGCCCAGACCGACCTGGTCACGGCCTCGTTGACGTCGTGCCCGATCAGGTCCATGAGCGCGAAGGGCCCCATCCGGAACCCGCCCGCCCCGGTGAGCACCGCGTCTATGTTCTGGGGAACGCAGGCGTGCTCCTCGTGCAGCCGCCAGGCTTCGGCGTAGTACGGGCGGGCGATCCGGTTCACGATGAACCCCGGGGTGGCGGTGGAGCGGACCACGGTCTTGCCCCAGGCCGTGGCGAGGTCCGCGGCGGCGTCGGCCACCGCGGGGGCGGTGGCGAGCCCGGGGATGACCTCGACGAGCCTCATCGCCGGGACCGGGTTGAAGAAGTGCAGGCCAACCAGGCGCTCGGGGTGCGCGAGGCCCGCCCCGAGGGCGGTCGGCGACAGCGACGAGGTGTTGGACGCGAGGAGGGCGCCGGCCGCGACGGCGGCCTCAAGCTCGGCGAACAGCGAGCGCTTGACCGCGAGGTCCTCGACGACCGCCTCGATCACGACCGCGCACCCGGCGAGGCCGGCGACGGACTCGACGGCGGTGAGGCGCAGCGCGCCGGGGTCGGCGCTCAGGCGGCCCCGGGCCACCTGCGCCTCCACCTTGTCCCGGATGGCGCCGACGGCGCGGGCGGCCGCGCCGGGAACGGCGTCGGCGATCAGCACGGGGTGCCCCGCCACGGCGGCCACCTGGGCGATGCCCGCCCCCATCGTTCCCGCGCCCACCACGCCGACAACCGATTTCATTCGTCCCACCTTGTGCTAAGTCCCTCACCTTGCGCTGAAACCCCGTCGTCCCGACGGCCGGCGACTGGCGCCGCGGGCCACGGTGCTTAACCGCCCCCGGCGCCGTGGCCCACAGCAACGATAGGTTCGGCGCCGTGGGCCACGGCGACCGGGGGTGATTGGCGCTGGGTGCCACGGTGACATGGCCGCGCCGGGCCGCCGCTGTCGGTGGCGCCGGCTATAACCGGAAGAGAGAAAACCGCAGGCCACGGCGCTGGGCAAGATCGAATGTCGGACACT
>DAHWEX010000576.1 GCA_027326205.1 Actinomycetota bacterium | reverse complement strand
TGCTGGCGGCGAACCCGTACTTCTTCGAGCTCAAGCGCACCCGCACGGAGCAGCCGCAGGTCGACAGCTGAGCTCGCCGGGCAGTCGCTGAAGTTTCCGCCGAACGGGCCCAGGGTTCCCGCCTCGGGCCCGCGCTGCCGCTCACGCGGCGCCGGGTACGTCCGCCATGTCCGCGACGTCGGCCAGGAAGCGGCGCACCGCCGCGGGGTTGCGCAGCACGTGGACCTGCGCGCGGGGCAGGTGGGCGGCGACGGCGACCCGCAGCCTGGGCAGGTAGCGCCGCCGGTAGGACCAGACCCAGTGCCAGTACTCCGCCTGCTCGCGCCCGCGCCGCAGGGTGCGCCACGCGCAGCGCAGCAGCCCGAAGTCGAGCACGACGATCGTGTCCGCGGCCGCCAGCCGCGCACCGAGCCCGGAGTCGTAGGGCCCGAGGTCGCCGTCGAGGATCCAGGACTCTCCCGCCACGAGCTCCCGCTGCTTGAGCACCCATTCCTCGACCGGCGTCGGCGCGGGCCCGTGCTGCCAGAACACCGAGTCAAGCTCGACCGCGGGAATCCCGGTCAGCGCGCTCAGTTCGCGCGCGAGTGCGGACTTGCCGGCGCCGCCTCGCCCGAGGATCACGACTCTCCGCACCACTCAATCCTTCCCCGTACCCGGCCAGCTGATGTCGGCCAGCTGATGCCGGCCAGCGACCGGGCAGAAGTTAGACTATGCCCCGCATCGCGGCATCGCGGCATCGCGGAGGCGAAGGAGGCACTCGCTGGTGACTGCTGACGCTGGCACCGGGCACCTGGTGCTCACGCGCGAGGAGATCCGCCGCGCTTACGACACGATCCGCCCTTACCTGCGCCGGACGCCGGTCGTCGACCTCGACCTCGACCGCGCCGGCCCGGTGCGACTCAAGCTGGAGCAGTTGCAGGTCGCGGGCTCGTTCAAGGCCCGCGGCGCGTTCACCAACCTCCTCACCCGGGACGTGCCGGCCGCCGGGGTAGCGGCCGCGTCCGGCGGCAACCACGGCGTCGCCGTCGCCTACGCGTCCCACCGGCTGGGCGTCCCGGCCAGGATCTTCGTGCCCACCGTGTCCGCCCCGGCCAAGATCGAGCGCATCGGCAAGCTGGCCGACCTGGTCGTCGAGGGCGACCGCTACGCCGACGCGCTGGAGGCGGCCCAGCGGTGGGCCGCGGCGTCCGGCGCGATGAGCGTGCACGCCTTCGACCACCGGGCGACCATCCTCGGCCAGGCCACGCTCGCCCTCGAACTCGACGACCAGGCCGGGCCGCCGGACACCGTGCTGGTCCCGGTCGGCGGCGGCGGCCTCATCGCCGGCGTCGCCTCCTACTACGCGGGCGCGGCCCGGGTCATCGGGGTGGAGCCGGACGGCGCGCCGACGTTGTTCCGCGCCCGCGCGGCCGGCCGGCCCGTCGACGCCCCGGCCGGCAGCATCGCGGTCGACGCCCTGGCCCCGCGCCGCGTCGGCGACCTGGTCTTCCCGGTCACCCAGGCCTACGTCGCGGACGTGGTCCTGGTGGACGACGACGCCATCCGCGACGCCCAGCGCACGCTCTGGCAGACGGCCCGCGTCGCCGCCGAGCCGGCCGCCGCGGTCGGCGTCGCCGCCGTGCTGGCCGGCGCCTACCGGCCCGCGCCCGGCGAGCGCGTCGCCGTGATCATCACCGGCGCCAACATGAGCCCGTCGCAGCTAGACGACTGAAAAATACGCAGACGGCGCCGGGCAAGCGGAGCCCGTGACGCTGCCGCGCCGTCAAGCAGTCGCGCGAACGACACCCGCTGGCGGCGAGCCGGGCCGCGAGCGCCCGGCGGAGGTCCCGTTCCCGGTCTTCCATCGCACGGCGATTATCGCACCGGACGGGTGCGCGGCCTAGGCCAGCGGCGCGCCTCAGTGAGTACTTAGCTTGCCTGGGTAACGATAGAGCGTGCTTATGCTCGGGCTCGCCGGCCTCGCGTTCCTCGCGTTCGTAGCCAGAGTGATCGTTGAGCCGCGGTCGTTCGGCAATGCCGTGCTGCTCGGGCTGGCGCTCGGTCTTGGCGCGCTCGGGTTCCTCGAGCGCCTCGTGCGGACCCCGGGGCGGCCGGAGCACCTGCTGCTCACCGCCGTGCTGCTCGCCGTGGCCCTCGGGCCGTTTCTCGTCGGGTGCCTCCTGCTGGCCAACGGGGTCACCATGATCAGACGGGAGAGCCTGCGGCCGGGGAACCTGCTGTCGCTGGCCGCGGGCGCGGCGGTCTTCGTGGTGATCGGGCTCGACGTCGCCGCCGACCGGACCGGTGACGTGCCGCTGTCGCAGTTCTCCCTGGCCGCCAGCCTGGTCTTCGGGTACGTGTCGTTCCTGCTGGTGTCGTACGTCTGCTACGCCTTCGTGTACGGGTTGGTGGCGCGGACGGGCGGTGCTGACTTCGTGGTCGTGCTCGGGGCCGGGCTGCGGTCCAACGGCGGGGTGCCGCCGCTGCTCGCCAGCCGGCTGAACCGGGGGCACGAGGTGCTGGCCAAGCTCGACCGGCGGGCGCCGGCCTTCCCGCCCATGCTGATCGTCTCCGGTGGCAAGGGGCCGGACGAGCCGCGCTCGGAGGCGGCCGCGATGGCCGCTTACCTGGTCGAACGCGGTTTCCCCGCCGACCGGGTGCTGCTTGAGGAGCAGTCGCGCACCACCGAGGAGAACCTGCTGTTCAGCAAGGCGATCGCGGACGACCTGCGGCCCGGGGCGCGGGTCACGGTCGTGACCAGTGACTTCCACGCCTTCCGTGCCGCGCTGATCGCCCGGCGGCTCGGGATCCGGGGGCAGGTCACCGGGGCGCGGGTGGCCGGCTACTACCGGCCGAGCGCGCTGCTGCGGGAGTTCGCGGCGGTCTTCCTCCGCTACCGGCTGGTCAACCTGGCGATCTGCGCGGTGCTCGTCGCCGGGCCGCTCGCGGCCGCGGCGCTGCGGCACTTCGGCATCGGCTGAAATCCTGCGGTGGCAGCCGGGTGGCGGTGTGCGGGAAGATGACGTCATGGCGGTCGACGGGTTCGAGCTGGCACTTCGCGCCCCTGGAGTACCCGGCGCTGGTCGCCGAAGAGGTACACGGCTTCCTGAGCGACGGGTCAGCCTGAACCGTCGCGTGCCCGCGGGCGTTGTCACGAACCGGAGCGCTACGCTTCGCCCTATGGCCTTGCCACCTGAGGAGTTCTACGACCATGCGCTCGCCGCCGCCGACAGCGAGCGGCGGCTGCCGCTGGCCCGCATGACCGGGTGGGACATCAGCCCGTTCGAGCAGGAAGGGCTCCGCGTCGCCCCGCTGCGCCCGCCGGTGCTGCCCGAGCCGCCCCGCGAGGGCGAGGACCCGCGGGACTGCGGTTCGTGCCGCCGCCGGGACGAGGGGATCTGGCTGAACGACCGCTGGCGGCTCACCCGGATCTCCGGTGTCGGCGTGCCGCTCGTCCTCATGCTGCACCCGCGCGATCACTACGACATGGCCGACCTGCCCGACGAGCTCGCGGCCGAGCTGGGCGTGCTCTGCGCGCACCTCGTCCGCCACGTGCAGGCGCGGCCGCACATCTCCCGGGCGCACGTGTACCGCATCGGCGACGGCGGCGCGCACCTGCACGTCTGGTTCTTCGCCCGGCCCGCAGGGCAGGCCCAGCTGTACGGGTCGTGGCTGGTCGTCTGGGACGACCTGCTGCCGGAGTACCCGGCCGACGCGGCCGACGCGGACGCGGCCGCGGTGGCGGCCGCGCTGGTCGCTTCCTACGGCGGCTACCGGCCGGCGGCCGGCGATGCCGCCGAGTAAGCCAGGGTAAGGCTCCCGGGCGGCACCTGGCGGGTCACTCGGGCCGGGGCCGGGTCGCGCCCCAGGCGTTCCAGTGCACGACCTCCTCGACCGGGCGGCGCCTGGGCTGCGCCCACCGCCCCTGCACGGGGTACCCCATCGGGATCAGCGCCATGGTCAGCGCGTCTTGCGGCAGGCCGAGCAGCTCGCGCAGTTCCTCCTCGTGGCCGCCGTACAGCGTGGTGAGCGACGTGCCGATGCCGTAGGCGCGGGCGGCCAGGCACAGCTGCTGCACGGCGCCGTAGATCGACGACCCGGCCCGTGGGCTGGTCGCCTCGGCGGCGCCGCGCAGCACCGCGAAGACCCAGACCGGGGCCTCGTGCAGGTGGTGCGCCAGGTGCTCCGCACCGAGGAACCCGCGCGGGGTCAGCCCGCGCGACCCGGCCGGGGTGCTGAGGATCTCCTCGCGCCGCGAGCCGTAGGCGGCCTCCCAGTTCTCCCGGTACCAGACCGCCACCCGGTCCTTGATGTCCTGGTCGGTGACGACGACCCAGCCCCAGTACTGGGTGTTGCCGCCGGACGGGCCGCGGATCGCCGCGTCCAGGATCGCCCAGAGCACGTCCTCGGGGATCGGTTCGGGGGAAAGGTAGCGGCGGGCGGGGGTGGTGTGCAGCGCCTCAAGCGCGGTCAGTTCGCTGGCCGGGTGGCTGTCGGCCGGGTGGCCCGTTGACGTCGTCATGACCCCTCAGCGTAGGGCAGGCACGCGCCGCGGCACCGCGCCGGGCCGCGCCGGGCCGCGCCGCCGCCAGTTCCCCGGTGGGAAGATGGACGGGCGTGCCGGTCCCGCCGGGCCGTACCGTCAAGATTCCGCGCCGTACCGTCAAGATTCAGGAGGCAAGGGCGTGCCACGCCTGCTCATCGTGCACCACACGCCGTCGCCCGCGCTCCAGGCGATGCTCGAGGCGACCATGGCGGGGGCACGCGACCCCGACGTGCCCGGGGTGGACGTGGCGGTCGTGCCCGCCCTCGGGGCCGGGGTGCCCGACGTGCTGGCGGCGGACGGGTTCGTGCTGGGGACGCCCGCGAACATCGGCTACATGTCGGGCGCACTCAAGCACTTCTTCGACCAGGTCTACTACCCGTGCCTGCGGGCCAAGCCCCGGGCGCCCTACGGCCTGTACGTGCACGGGGACAACGACACCGCGGGCGCGGTCCGCGCGGTCACGTCCATCGCCGCCGGGCTCGGCTGGGCCGAGGTGAGCAAGCCGGTCAGCGCGACCGGCCCGGTGGGCAAGGACGTGACCCGGCAGTGCTACGAACTCGGCGCGACCGTCGCCGCGAACCTCGCCGAGCCGTAAGGGCCGGCTACCTCGTCAGTTGACCGGCTGCTGCGCCACCGCGTAGGTATTGAGCCGGTCGAGCTCGTCCAGGTAGATGCGGCGCATCGCCTTGGGCGCGAACGTCTTCTCGAAGAAGCCGCCGATCCCGCCCGCGCCGTCCCAGCTCGTGCTGATGCGGACCAGCGACTTGCCGCCCCGGGGCTCGACGTTGAACGTCGTCACCAGGCTGGAGTCCGCGTCGGACTCGACCAGCGTGCGCCCCGGCGCCGGCTCGGTTACCCGCATCCGGTAGTTGCGGGTGCGCCCGCCCGCGGTGACCGCGAACGTGGTGACGGACCCCGCCCCCACGCCGCCCTCCACGACCTGGAAGTCCGAGAACTGAGGCGGCAGGAAATTCGCGTGCCGGCGCATGTCCGCGAGGTACCCGTACACCGCGTCCGCGGGAGCGTCGATGGTCCGTTCGGCCGAAGCCTCCACTTTTGCCATGGCTCCATGTCTACCACCCGGCGCGATCCCGGCGACGGCCGCGGGCGTTCCGCTCAGGGCCGGCCGGGTTCACCCGGAGAGTCCCGGTTCGCCCTCAGCTTGGCCTCGACCTTGTCCTGCAGCAGGACCAGGTGCTCCTGAAGCTCTCCGTCCTCGCAGGCCACGGGGTCGTTCATGAGGACTTCGAGAGCCAGCCAGCGGGCCATGTCGTGGTGCTCCCGGGCGTTGCGCAGCGCCAGTTCCAGGACCGGGTCCGGGGTCTCGCTCATCGCGCGCCCCATGCGGCGGCGGCCCGTTGGGACACTTCGGCCGTGGTCTGGTCGTAGACCGCGAGTCGACCGCCGACGACACGTGTGATTAATTTGCGACAGTCGGTGACGACTCCGGGCCCTTCTGTCAGGATTGTCTTCATGACAGGCAACCCAGGATCGTACTTCGGCAAACAGGTCAAGAAGGAGCGGCTAGCACGCGGCTGGGGGCTTGATGAACTGGCAAAAGTAACCGGCATCGATGGCGGGCACTGGTCGCGAATCGAGAACGGCAAGCGACCGCCAACGGCGAAGGTCGCCGGCGCCTGCGATAAGGCGTTCCCGGAACGCAAGGACTGGTTTATCGAATACTACTTCGAACTTCAGTCGTGGTCTGAGGTGCCGAGCTGGTTCAAGCCGTGGTCTGAGTTCGAGATGACGACGATCACCCCCGACGGCACCGCGATCGCCCACGGCTGCGCCGTCGGCCAGCACCCATGGCCCGCAGACGGCCCGCAGCCAGGCAGAACCCCGCCCAACTCGCCCCCGGCAGACCCGCCCAAGGCGACACCGCCCGAGTCAGGCCCGGACCCCAGGCGCACCGCCGACGCCCCCGGAGCGACAGCAGGCGCCCAGCAGCCGCCGCAAGCTGCCCGGCTACTTGACCTGCTGCGTCGCCTGAACATGACCTTGGAGCCGATCGCCAGAGATACCTGCGCTCACGCCCACGCCGAAGACCGCTACACCCCGAGCCGTGCCCTCAGGCACCTCATCCAGGCCCGCAACCAGACCTGCACCGCCCCCGCCTGCAACGCCCAGGCCGCCCACTGCGACCTCGACCACACCGTCCCCCACCCCGACGGCCCCACCGACGAATGCAACCTCAACCCCAGGTGCAAGCGATAACGACACACGTTGTCCGCCTGGCTCCTCGAAAGAGGAGGAGCCCAGATGCAGGGCTACGACAACGATGGCAGGTTCCCCGACGAGACCCCGGTCGACGTCCGCTACCCACGCAGCAAGCAAGAGGAGCACGGCGACCGCTCGGCGTGGCCGTGGCTGCCGGGATCGATTCTAGAGCAGTGCGGCCCGGACGAGTGGTACGTGTGCGTGGAGGTCAGGGATCTGGCTGTGCTCCGCGACGGCAGGCGAGCGCCGCGCGGGACCGCCTCCGGTAACCTCTACTACCCCTGCTGCTTCCGCGACAGCTCGGAGATCCGGCCGCGCACAGCCTCCAGCGCTTCGGCGTCCGTGGTCCGGCCCGAGGTGGCCCAGTGACCGGGGACCGGGTGATCCGCTTCGCGACCGCCGCTGTGGTCTGCGCGGTGGCGGGGTTCGCGGCGGTGGTCAGCTACTCGCACATCTACGGGCTGGGCCGCACCCACGGCCAGGAAGGCACGGCGGCCCGGCTGCTGCCGCTGAGCGTGGACGGGCTGATCCTGGCCGCCTCGCTGGTGCTGCTGCACGAGGCCCGCAACGGCCGGAACGCGCCGGGCCTGGCCCGGCTGATGCTGTGGCTCGGCATCGGCGCCACCGTCGGCGCGAACATCGCCTACGGCGCCGGGTACGGGCTGCCCGGCGCGCTGATCTCGGCTTGGCCCGCAGTGGCGTTCATCGGCTCGGTCGAGATTGCCGTGCAGCAGGTACGGCGGGCACGCGGGCCGGAGGCGGCCCAGGACGCGCCGGTCGAGCCGACGGTGCCGGGTGATGTGGAGCAGGCGCTCCGCGCGGCCTACGTGGCGTCGGTCGCAGCCGGGGTGCCGCTGAGCCAGCGGGCCATGGCGGACCGGTTCGGCCTGTCGCGGCGCAAGGTGGGCCAGCTCGTGGCCCAGGTCATCGCATCAGGTAACGACCATGTGCCCAACAGCGCCTGCCTGTCCGGCAGTCCTAAGTGAAACAATCATAAGTATAGTAGTGACTGATGTGCTTACGATTGGATGCGATAATGGTGAACGAGCCTTCTGGCAAGCCCGCTTGGGTCTACGACCGTGACCATGAGTGGACGGCACTGAGCAACTTCGCGCGGTCAGCTAGCCCGCGAGCGCGGCTGGGGATCGTCAGCGGGCGGCGGAGGCAGGGAAAGACCTTCTTGCTCCGCGCACTCGCCGAGGCGACGGGTGCCTTCTACTATGCCGCTGCCGAAGCGACAACGGCGGATTCGCTTCGTGATCTGGGCTCTGCGCTGGCAGCGCACACCGGCGCGGCCCTTCCGTACGCGATCCGAGATTGGAACGAGGCTGTTGGCGCGATCCGTGAGACGCTTGCAGGCGGCCTGGCCATTATCGATGAGTTCCCCTATCTGACCAGGGCGGATCCTGCGTTGCCGTCGCTGCTGCAGCGGGTGCTTGACGATCAGGCCTGGGGCCGCCAGGCACCTGGGACGAAGTTCCTGTTGTGCGGCTCGGCCATGTCCGTCATGGGGGGGCTGCTCGCCGGGAACGCGCCGCTGCGCGGCCGCAGCGCCCTGGAACTGCTGGTCGCGCCGTTCGACTACCGGACGGCCGCGCGCTTCTGGGGGATCGAGAACGACCCGGTCCTGGCTGTTCTCGTGCACGCCATCGTCGGGGGCACGCCCGCGTACCGCTCGGAATTCGTCGCGGACGACGCCCCGGCGTCTCGTGATGACTTCGACGACTGGGTCAGCCGCACCGTGCTCAACCCAGCGGTGCCGCTCTTTCGCGAGGCTAGGTACCTCCTTGCCGAGGAGACAGACATCCGCGAGCCCGCGCTATATAACTCTGTTCTGGGTGCCATCGCAACGGGAAACGCAACGAGCGGCGGGATCGCCAACTACGTGGGCCGCAAGTCCTCTGAGGTCACGCACCCGCTCACCGTTCTGGAGGACGCCGGGCTGATCACGCGGGAAGCCGATCCGTTTCATGCGCGAAAGTCGCTGTACCGGATCAGCGAGCCGCTCATCACCTTCTACGAGGCCATCATGCGGCCCGCGTGGCCACAGCTGGAGCGGCGGCAGGCGAAGGCGGTATGGCGCCGTCAGCGTTCCACGTTCTTGTCGCAGGTGGTGGGGCCGCACTTCGAGGCGCTGTGCCGGGAGTGGGCCACGCAGGCGGGAGAGGAGGTCTTCGCGGGTTTCCCCGCTGAGGTGGCCGGGACGGCGATCCCTGACCCGGGAAACAGGACCCAGATCCAGGTCGATGTCGCCGTGCTGTCGGCCGGCACCCCCGAGGAACCAAGGCGCGTCCTTTCGCTCGGTGAGGCCAAGTGGGGGGAAGTCATGGGCCTGGGACACCTCGACCGGCTCCGCCGCGCCCGGGACCTGCTGTCGGTTAAGAAGCACCGCGCAGCCGACGCGATCCTTGCCTGTTACGGCGGCGCCGGCTTCACCCCGGAACTGACCGCCACCGCAGCGGCCGACCCGCACGTACTGCTCGTTGACCTTAATCGGCTATACCAAGAACCAGATCAGCAGCCGGAAGATTAATCCCTTCCAACGGAAGGGCTACCACGACAAGCCAACCAGCGCGGACCGCGATCACAGGTCGAGCAGCGGCGATGGATCGCTCACGCGGCATCGATCTCGTAGTCGGCGACGAACACGCCCCGTCTGCGGAATGCGGCGGGAGCGTGCACGAGCGCCTGCGCACGCGCGTCCGGTGTGTCGAACGGGAACCAGAAGCGTCGCAAGCCGAGGGAAGCCGACCACTGGGGCGCATCAGTCCTGTCTCGCATCGAGAGATGCTCGGCTAGCCCCGCGAAGAGCACGTCCCACCGTTCGTCGCCGGTCGGCCCCGGCGCGTCCGCCAGCAGCTGCTGATGCTCCGTGGCAGGCTCCCGGTGGTACTCCTTCAGGAATTCCACAAGCAGCCGCCAGCGCGCGTCGAAATCCGGCTCCGCCGCGATGTAGGCGGCAAGCCCGGCGATGGTCATCGGCTGGTAGTCCACAACAACAACGTAGCGAAAGGTCGGCCGTCTGCACCCGCCGTCGGACGTGCCGCGACTATGCCCCGGTTCGGGGATGACGGCAGCTCACGGATGGCCTGACACCAGGCAAACAGCGGCACAAGGAACTGGTGTGACATGTGAGGAACAGCAAGTTCCGAAATGCCGCCACCACAGAACCAAGCAGGCACCGGGCTGGAAGGTAACCCAGCCCACCCCCGACACCGCCACCTGGACCACCCCGTCGGGCCGCACCCACACCACCACCCCGACGATCTACGACCTATGACGGGCGCCGATGATCCGGACGTCCGATGATCAGCCTCTACGCCTACAGCATGTCCGTCGCCGGTCTCGCCGGTGCCGGGGATCCCGCCGCGCCGTTATAGTGGCTCGAAACCACCGGAGCGGGAAGGACGGCGCGCACCCGTGAGCGGTCAGGAAGGCGGCGTCCGTGGGTGACCTGCTGGTCCGGGCCTGGCGGGCCGCCGGGCCGCTCCAGGGATGGCTGGCGTGGCGGCTGCACGCGCGGTTCGGCGTCGGGGTGACCGGGATCGTGCGGGCGGGCGACGGACGGGTGCTGCTGCTGCGGCACCGGCTGTGGCCGCCCGAGGGCCAGTGGGGGTTCCCCAGCGGGTTCGCCCGGCGGGGTGAGACGTTCCAGCAGACCGTCGTCCGCGAGGTCCGCGAGGAGACCGGGCTGACGGTGCGGGTCGGGCGGCTGCTCGATCTGCGCAGCGGCCTGCGCTACCGGGCCGAGGTGTACTACGAGGCCGCGCTGGTCGGCGGCGTCGAGGACCTCGTCCTCGACCGGCGCGAGATCCTCGAAGCCCGGCTGTTCTCCCTCGATGACCTGCCCAGGACCATGCCCGCGCTGCACCGGGAACTCGCCCGCCGCCCGGCCCGGTGAAGAACCAACAAGGTCCATCAGGGTTCGACAAAAGCCCCGCTAAATCGGCCAGGGAAATGTCACTTAACGGTGAAGCGCTGCGGCTGTAACGTTATGGGGTGCCCGACCTTCCCCGCCTGCCGCTGACTAGTGCCTACTGGCCCGCCACCGACGGCCCGGGCCTTCGCGAGACGACGATCGGCTCGGTCCTGCGGGAGGCCGCGGCGCGGGCCCCGGCGGTGACCGCGCTGGTCGACGGCGACCCGGAACGGCCGGACCGCCGCCAGTGGACCTACGCGGAGCTGCTGGCGGACGCCGAGCGGGCCGCCCGGGCGCTGCTGACCCGGTTCGAGCCCGGGACGCGGGTCGCGGTCTGGGCACCGAACAGTCCCGAGTGGGTCATCCTGGAGTTCGCGGCCGGCCTCGCGGGGCTGACGCTGGTGACGGTCAACCCCGCTTACCAGGGCGACGAACTCGCCCATGTGCTCGGCCACTCGGAGGCGGACGGGATCTTCCTCGCCGACCGGTTCGCCGACCGGGACATGCACGCGATCCTGGCCGAGGTCCGCGGCCGCCTTCCCCGGCTGCGCGACGTGCTCTCCTTCAGCGAATGGGACGCGTTCACCGCAGCCCGCCACGCAGGGGAGCTTCCCGACGTCGCCCCGGACAGCCCGGCGCAGGTCCTGTACACCTCGGGCACCACGGGCCGCCCCAAGGGCGCGGTGCTGACCCACCGGGGGCTGACCAACAACGCCCGGCTGACCTTCCGGACCGCCGGCATCGGCCCCGGCGACGTCGAGGTCAACCCGATGCCCATGTTCCACGTGGGCGGCGGCTGCCTGTTCACCCTGGGCCCGGTCCAGGCGACCGCCACGCAGGTGCTGATGCCCCGCTTCTCCCCCGCCCTGCAGCTCGAGCTCATCGAGACGTACCAGGCCACGATCTTGTGCGGGGTGCCGGCGACGCTCCGCGCGCTGCTCGGCCACCCGGACCTGGCCAAGCGGGACGTGTCCTCGCTGCGCCGCGTGGTGACCGGCGGCGCGGTCTCCCCGCCCGCCCTGGTCCGCGAGGTCGAAGCGACGCTGGGCGTCACCTACCAGATCTCCTTCGCGCAGACGGAGGCGAGCTGCTCGGTCACGATCGCGACGGCCGCCGACTCGGCCGCCGACCGCGCGGAGACCCTCGGCCGCCCGCTGCCGCACACCGAGGCGCGGATCGCCGACCTGCGTACGAACGAGACCGCGGGCTGCGGCGAGGTCGGCGAGATCTGCACGCGCGGCTACCTGGTGATGCGCGGCTACCTGAACGCGCCGGAGGCGACCGCCGCCGCGATCGACGCCGGCGGATGGCTGCACACCGGCGACCTCGGGTCGATGGACGAGCGCGGCTACCTGCGCATCGCGGGCCGGCTGAAGGAGATGATCATCCGCGGCGGGGAGAACACCTGCCCGCAGATGCTTACCAGTCCCTGACCCGCGAGCCGCCCGGGCAGCGTGCCCGCTCCCCCGAGGGTCCGCGCGACAGTGATACCGTCGATTGTCGGCAAAATGGCGCGTCCGCCACCGGTATGGTCACGGGGGGCGGTCACCGCCACACTCCCGGGAGGCGGGCCATGGAACTGGGCGGCGCGCTTGAGTCGCCGAGCCTGGTCGAGCTGACGCTGCACCGGCTGCGGCACGAGATCCTGAGCGGCGCGCTCGCGCCCGGCGAGCGGCTGGTCGAAGAGCATCTCACCCAGCGGTTCGGCACCAGCCGCGCCCCGCTGCGCGAGGCGCTCCGCCAGCTCGCGCAGGAGGGGCTGATCGAGCACCTGCCCCGGCGCGGTGTCCGGGTGGCCGAGTTGTCCGCCGCCGACGCCGACGAGCTGTTCGCGCTGCGGGAAGTCCTGGAGCGGCACGCCGTCGAGGCCGCGTTCGCCCGGCCGCAGGCCCCGAGCCTGGCGGGCGTGTCCGCGGCCTGGCAGCGGATGGCCGAGGCGGCGCGGACCGGCGACGCGTTCGCGGAGAACAACGCCCACCAGCGCTTCCACGTCGAGGTGGTGGCCCTGGCCGGGCAACGGCACCTGCTGATGGCCTTCGAACCGGTGATATTCAAGCTCCAGCTGCTGATGGCCACCAACCTGCGGCTTGAGGCGGAGCACCGGGAGGCGGCCGAGGGCGTCGAGCGGCACCGGCGGCTGCTTGACGCCCTGGCGGCCGCCGGTGCCGCGACCGCGCTTGATGCCCTCGCCAGTCACGGCGCCCGCACCTACATCGGCTGACTTCCGCGCCCGGCCGCGGCGGCGCACCCTGTTACGCACGCGTAACACAGCGGGTGATTCTCGGTTACTCATTCTGTCGACAATCGACGAAAGAGCCCGAGAGGAGCCACCCGTGCCAGATACCGTGACCGTGCCGGCGGACCCGTACCCCTTCGCATTCGACCCCGCGCGCGCCGCGCTGCTCGTCATCGACATGCAGCGGGACTTCGTCGAGCCCGGCGGCTTCGGCGAGACCCTGGGCAACGACGTGGGCCTGCTGCGCGCGGTCATCCCGCCGCTCCAGGCGGCCCTGGTGGCGACCCGGGCGGCGGGCATCACGGTCATCCACACCCGCGAGGGGCACCTGCCCGACCTGAGCGACTGCCCGCCGGCCAAGCTCAGGCGCGGCGAGCCGACGCTGCGCATCGGCGACCCGGGTCCCAAGGGCCGCATCCTGGTCCGCGGCGAGTACGGGCACGACATCATCGGCGAACTGGCCCCGGCCGACGGCGAGCTGGTCATCGACAAGCCCGGCAAGGGCTCCTTCTATGCCACCGGCCTGGATGAGACCCTGCGGTCGCGCGGCATCGAGAGCCTCGTCGTCACCGGCGTGACCACCGAGGTGTGCGTGCACACCACCGTCCGCGAGGCCAACGACCGGGGCTACGAGTGCCTGGTCCTCGCCGACTGCGTGGGCTCCTACTTCCCCGACTTCCAGCGCCACGGCCTGGCGATGATCGCCGCCCAGGGCGGCATCTTCGGCTGGGTCGCCACCTCCGGCCAGTACCTCAAGGCCCTGTCCTGACCTCGGTCCCGACCCGCAAAGGAGCAGCATCCTGATGACCTCGACCGCCACTCCGCCGGCATCAGCCGGCCCCGCGTCCGCGCCGCTGAAGCTCCCGCTGTGGACAAGCGGCGACACCAACGCGTTCTTCGGCCTCGGCTTCAACGTGATGGTGAACGTCCTGGTGCTGACCGGCCTGTGCCTGGGCGTGGTGAACATCCCCGGCCACGACGTCTTCGGCGTGATCCTGCCCGCCATGGGCATCCAGCTGCTGATCGGCAACGTGTACTACACGTACCTGGCCCGCCGCCTGGCCCGCCGGGAGGGCCGCGATGACGTCACCGCGATGCCGTACGGCCCCTCGGTGCCGCACATGTTCATCGTCACCTTCGTGATCATGCTGCCGACCTACCTGGCCACCAAGAACGCGTTCGACGCCTGGGCGGCGGGCCTGGCCTGGTGCTTCATCATCGGCTGCATCGTGCTGATCGGCGCGTTCATCGGCCCCTTCATCCGCAGGTACACGCCGCGGGCGGCGCTGCTCGGCACCCTGGCCGGCATCTCGATCGCGTTCATCTCGATGCGCCCCGCGGCCCAGATGTGGGAAGCGCTGTGGATCGCGTTCCCGGTCCTGATCATCATCCTCATCGGCTTCTTCACCGACCTGAAGCTGCCGGGCAACATCCCCATCGGCCTGGCCGCGCTGCTGGCCGGCACCGCGATCGGCTGGATCGGCGGCTACATGCACCCGGCCGACGTCAGCGCGGCCGCCCATGACGTCGCCTTCAGCCTGCCGAGCTTCAACTTCGGCCGCCTCGGGCACGGCCTGTCGGAGATCTCGCCGCTGCTGTCCACCGCCATCCCGCTCGGCATCTACAACTTCTGCGAGGGCATGTCGAACGTCGAGTCGGCCGCGGCCGCGGGCGACAACTTCAACCTGCGCTCGATCCTGCTCGCCGACGGCACCGGCGCGATCGTCGGCTCGTGCCTGGGCTCGCCGTTCCCGCCCGCCGTCTACATCGGCCACCCCGGCTGGAAGCGGGTCGGCGGCCGGACCGGCTACTCGATGGGCAGCGGCGTGGTCATCGCGATCCTGTGCTTCTGCGGCCTGTTCGGGCTGCTCGGCGCGGTCCTGCCGAACCCGGCGATCGTCCCCATCCTGCTCTACATCGGCCTGCTGATCGGGGCGCAGGCGTTCCAGGAGGTACCCAAGCGGCACGCCGTCGCCGTCGTCATCGCGATCATCCCCAACGTCGCCAACTGGGCGCAGGGGCAGATGGACGACGCGCTGTCGGCCGCCGGCACCACCGCGGCCAAGGTCGGCTACGCGAACATCGCGAACGCCGGCTCCATCTACAAGGGCACCATGCTGCTCGGCGGCGGCGCCACGCTGGCGGGCCTGCTGCTCGGCGCGATCACCGCGTTCCTCATCGACCGCAAGTTCTTCTGGTCCGCCGGGTACTGCGCGGCCGGCGCCGTCCTCGGCTTCATCGGCCTGGTCCACGGGGCCAGGGTCGGCTGGGACATCGGTCCGCAGATCGCCCTCGGCTACCTGTTCGCCGCGGTCATCCTGGCCGCGTTCGGCCTGTACAACCGGGGAAAACCGGCCGAACTGCCGGCCGACGAGGAGGTCGAGGCCGCGATCGAGGAAGCCACCCCGCTGGCCGGCGGCGGCCCGGTCGTCGCCACCGACGGCATCCCCGCCCCGGCCGCGGCCGAACTGGCGGCGCAGGCCGTGCCGGCGACCACGCAGACGGTGCCGGCCACCGCCGAGCCGCCGGCCGGCACCGCGGCGGTGTGACCCCGGTGCGCACCGCCGCCTACGGCCCGGTCCCGGCCCGCCCCTACGCCTGGCCGTACGACGGGACCTTCGACGCCGCCCGCACCGCCGTGATCAACATCGACTGGCAGGCCGACTTCTGCGGCAAGGGCGGCTACGTGGACGCGATGGGGTACGACCTCGAGCTCACCAGGGCCGGCCTTGAGCCGACCGCGCGGGTCCTCGACGTCGTGCGGCCGCTCGGGTTCACCGTGATCCACACCCGGGAGGGCCACCGGCCCGACCTGGCCGACTGCCCGCCGAACAAGCTGTGGCGCTCCAAGTCCGTCGGCGCGGGCATCGGCGACGCGGGGCCGCAGGGCCGCATCCTGGTCAGGGGCGAGCCCGGCTGGGAGATCGTCCCCGAGGTCGCGCCGCTCGACGGCGAGCCGGTGATCGACAAGCCGGGCAAGGGCTCCTTCTACGCCACCGACCTGGAACTGGTGCTGCGGACCCGCGGCATCACGCATGTCATCTTGACCGGCATCACCACCGACGTCTGCGTGCACACGACGATGCGGGACGCCAACGACCGCGGCTACGAGTGCCTGCTGCTGTCGGACTGCACCGGCGCCACCGACGCCGGCAACTACCGGGCGGCGCTGACGATGATAGAGATGCAGGGCGGCGTGTTCGGCGCGCACACGCCGTCGGCCGCCCTGCTGTCGGCACTGGGCGCCTGACCGTCCTTCCGCCGCTGCCGGGACTGGGAGCACGATATTAACGGTGATCATCCCGAACGGGCCCTTGATTCCGCTTCGCGGCCCGCAACCGTCCCGGCCGGCGCGGACGGGCCGCCGGGCGCGCCCGGGACCGCGTTGACGCTGGACGGGCTGGCCCGCGCTTACGCGGCGGGGACGAGCCCGGCCAGCGTGCTGCGCGGGGTGCTGGCCAGGATCGCGGCGCGCGGCGACGACCACGTGTGGATCTCGGTCCGCGGCGAGGCGGAGCTGACCTCGGAGGCCGAGGCGGTCGCGGCGCGCTGGCCCGACCCGGCGAGCCGGCCGCCGCTGTTCGGTGTGCCGTACGCGGTCAAGGACAACATCGACGTCGCCGGGCTGCCGACCACGGCGGCCTGCCCGGCATTCGCCTACCGGCCCGCCGCCGACGCGGCGCTGGTCGCCCGGCTGCGCGCGGCCGGGGCGATCTGCGTCGGCAAGGCCAACCTCGACCAGTTCGCCACCGGCCTGTCCGGCACGCGCTCGCCCTACGGCGCGTGCGAGTCGCCGCTGCTGCCCGGGCTGATCTCTGGCGGGTCGAGCTCCGGGTCCGCCGTGGCGGTGGCGGCCGGCCTGGTGCCGTTTTCGATCGGCACGGACACCGCGGGCTCCGGCCGGGTCCCGGCCGCGCTGTGCGGCATCGTCGGGCTCAAGCCGAGCGTCGGCCTGGTCTCGACCCTCGGCGTCGTGCCCGCCTGCGCGTCCCTCGACTGCCCGTCGGTGTTCGCCGCCTCGGTCGCCGACGCATCGGCGGTGCTCGCCGTGATCGCGGGCTACGAGCCGGCCGATCCCTGGTCGCGGCGGCTGCCCGTGCCGGGGCCGCCGGCCTCGCCCGCGCCGCCCGGGAGCGCGCCGCTCCCCCGGCTCGGCGTGCCGCGCGACCCCGAGTTCCACGGCGACGCCGCCGCCGCGGCCGCCTTCGCCGGGGCGGTCAGGCTGATCGGCGCGGCGGCCGCGGCCGGGCCGGCCGCGGTGGACATCGCCGACTTCATCGCGGCCGGCGACCTGCTGTACGGAGGGCCGTGGGTGGCGGAGCGACTCGCGGCCGTCGGAGACTTCGCCGCCGCGCACCCGGACCAGGTGCATCCGGTAACCCGGGAGGTGCTTGAGCGCGGGCGCGGCTACTCGGCGGCGGACGCCTTCCGCGGCATCCACCGCCTGGCCGGACTGCGGGCGGCCACCCGCGCGGTCTGGGAGGTGGTGGACGTGCTGGTGGTGCCGACGGTGCCGACCACGTTCACGGTCACGCAGATGCTGGCCGACCCGGTGCGGCGCAACATGCTGCTCGGCCACTACACGACATTCGGCAACCTGCTTGACCTGTGCGCGCTCGCCATCCCGGCCGGCTTCACCGCGGCGGGCCGGCCGCACGGGGTAACGCTGCTCGCCCCGGCCGGCTCAGACGCCCTGCTCGCCGGGACCGCGGCCCGGCTTGAGCCGCTACTCGGCGCCGGGCGGCCGCTCTCCCGGTAGTGCGTTGAGAGCGGCGCGCCGCTACTCCCCTGCACACCTCCCCCGCGCAGGCGCGCTGCCCCCGTACCGGCAGGCGGGTCCGCGACCTGCACCCGCCACGAGTCAACGGGCCACCGCTACAGAAACCGCAGGCCCGGCCCTGGAGGCTCAGTCTCCGCGGGGCGACGGCGCCTCAGCGGTTCCGCGACGACGGGCCGCGCGCGCCTCCGGCGCCACTTGCTGTTATCAGCGGCGGATGGCACCTGCCCGGTAACGAGAACGCGATCGACGGACGGTCAGCCGATCGGGGCGGCCGTACGGTTGACGATCTCGGCGAAGACGACCGGATGCGTGAGGTGCACCGCGTGGCCGGCCCCGGGGATAACCTCGACCGCGAAGCCGAACTCGCCGGCCAGCCGGGCAACCGACTCGTGCCTGGCCCGCGGGGAGCGCTCGCCGACGGTGATGATCACCGGTCCCTGGCCGGCCGCCGGGGCGGCGGGCTCGAAGCGGGTGAACATCGCCAGGTCGCGGGCGACGGCGCCGGGGTCGGCCGGCGCCTCGGCGACGGTCCAGGCGGGGCCGTACAGGGCGGCGCCGAACGCGGGGACGCCGCCCTCGGCGTAGGCGGCGCGGACCTGGTCGAGCAGGCCTGGCAGCAGCGAGCCGACGGCCGGCTCGTGCAGTACGGCCGCCGCGGGCACCCCGGCCGCGGCGAGCGCGAGGCCCAGGGTCGCGCCGCCGCTGACGCCGGCCACCAGCGCGCCCGCGCAGGCGGGCCGCAGCGCTGCGGTCTCCGCGGCCAGGTCACCGGTGCAGGGCCGGTCGGGCACCGCCAGCCGGGCTCCCGCGGCGAGCAGCGGGACCACGTGCCGCCACACGCGGCCGGTCGTCGCGGCGCCGTGGATGAGCGTTATGCGGCGCGCGGGCGCCGCTTCGCCGGCTCCCGCCTCAGTCATCCGCGGGCGGCTGGCAGGGAGCGCCGGGCAGTTGCCGACGGGGGCCCGGCAGGGAGTGAAGCGGGCCATCAGCCGTCACCTCCCGTCCGCCGCCAGCCGACCGGGAGCAGCTTATCGAGCACGTCGTCGACGGTGGCCCTCGGGCCGGACGCAGGCGCGCCTCGATGCACTCGCCGACCTGGGCGGCCGGCGGTGCCGCCGGGGAACTGCGCCCCCCTTGGCCAAGACCTCCCTGATCCGGCCGGAAGGGACGAAGGTCTGCCTGCGGCGCGGCCGCACGGCCAGGCCGAGCGCGCGCGGCGGCTCGGCGCCCGCGACCGGCCAGATGACCACATCGCGGATCCGGCCGACCGAGGTCACGGCACCGTCATGGTTGGCCGTCCCTCCGCCAGGTAACCGGGCGGGGGCAGGCGCAGCCGGTGCACGCGGAGCCGGCCGCCTTCCTGGCCGACGGCGACGACGAGCACCGCGGCGCACGGCGGCACCGCGAACTCGGCCGCGCCGCCGGCCGGGACAACGGCGACGCATTCGTACCGGGCCGGGTCGAACTTCCCGCGCAGCGTCCACCGGGGCACGCTGACAGCGTGCGGCGAGGCCAGCCGGGCCGGCCAGCGCGCCGGGCCCGCGGTCAGGCCGACCAGGACGGGCGTGCCCGAGGGGTTGCGGACGACCGCCGTCCCGGCGGCGGCCCCCGTGGTGGCGGGCCCCGTGGTGGCGGGCCCCGTGGTGGAGAGCACGGCGCTGACCAGGGCATCGCCCGGACGGTCGCCGTTCCTGAAGCCGGCCGCCGCCAGGCGGTACACGGCGGCCAGCGCCCCGGCGGCCGCGATTACGGCGAAAACGAAGATAAGCACGCCTCGAATCTGGCAGTATTGGCACTGTTATGACAGTGCCAATTAACGTTGAAGTGGACTCCGCTCTTCTCATCAGCGCGCAGGCCCTCGCCGACCTCCTCGGCCGCTGGCCGGCCAGCGACGGTGCGCTGTACCGGCTGCTCGCCGCGCGGATCGGCCGCCTGGCCGACACCGGGGAACTGCCCGCGGGGGTGCGGCTGCCGCCGGAACGCGCCCTCGCCGCGGCCCTGTCGGTCTCACGGAACACCGTGGCGCTCGCTTACCAGGTGCTGCGCGACGAGGGCATGGCGGCGAGCCGCCAGGGCTCGGGCACCCGGCTCGTCCCGCACCGCACCACGCCCGGGGCGGTGCACCGGGCCAACGGGTTCTTCACCGGGCTGCTGTCCGTCGCCCCGGCGTTCGACCTGTCGGTCGCCGCGGTGGACTGCGCGCCCCAGGTCGCGGCGGCGCTGCAGGACCCGGCTTCCCTGCTGAGCGAGCGGGAGCGGGTCCGGCTGACCGCGGGCACCGGCTACCTCCCCTACGGGCTGCCCGGCCTGCGGTCGGCCGTCGCGTCCATGCTGACCGCGTTTCACGGCATTCCCACCGCCCCGGAGCAGGTGCTGATCACCTCGGGGGCACAGCAGGCCCTCGACCTGCTGCTGCGCTGCGAGGTCGCGCCCGGGCAGGCCGTGGTGACCGAGGAGCCGACCTACCCGGGCATCATCGACGCGATCCACCGGGCCGGCGCGCGGCCGGTCGGCGTCCCGCCGGGTGACATGGGGCGGCTGGCCAGCGTGGTCGGCGTCCACCGGCCCGCGCTCGCCTACCTGATCCCCACCCACCAGAACCCGACGGGCTTCGTCCTGCCCGCCGCCGAGCGGCACGAGATCGTCGCCCTCGCGGGACGGCACCAGGATGTCACGTTCGTCGACGACATGACCCTGGCCGAGTTGCCGATCGGCGACGGCACGGCGTTCGACGGCGCGGGGCACGGCGCGTTCGCGTCCGGGCCGCCGCCGCTCGCCGCGCTCGCGCCCCGGCTGCCGAACGTGGTGACCGCCGGGTCCTTCTCCAAGACGTACTGGGGCGGCCTGCGGCTGGGCTGGGTGCGGGCCCCCGAGGGGATCATCGCGCGGCTCGCCGCCGCCAAGGCCGCCGCCGACCTCGGCTCGGTGCCGTTCATGCAGGGCCTCGTCGCGGCCCTGGTCGGCTCCGCGCACGAGGAGATCGCGGCCTACCGGGCCGCCTGGGCCCGCCGGCGGTACGCGGCCATGGCCACCGCCCTCGCCGCCTTCCTCCCCGACTGGACCTGGACGCCGCCCGCGGGCGGGCTGACCGTCTGGGCGCGGCGGCCCGGCGACGCCGACTCCGGCGGGTTCGCCCAGGCGGCGCTGCGGCGCGGTGTGGCGGTCGTGCCCGGCCGCCTGCTGTCGGTGTCAGGCGAGCGCTCCGCCTGGGTCCGGCTGGCCTTCACCCTTGCCCCCGAGGACCTCGCCACCGCCGTCAAGACCCTGGCGAGCGCGTGACCCCTTCGGGTCATTTCCCGGCCCGCCCGGGGGATGATCCGGCGGCATGGTGGCGCGGCGCGGCGCGGCGGCTTACGATTTTCAGCGATGGAAAGGTGGAACGCGGTAATCGACGTCTCGAACGTCTGCTGGTCGCCCTACCTGCCGCCGGTCGGGCGGCAGGCACCCGTGTGGGACCGGCTCGGCCTCGTCACGGCCGCATGGCGGGCGCAGCACGGCGCTGACACGCGCCTCGTGCTGGTCGCCGACGACTCGCTGGTTCGCGTCCTGGGCCCCGACGCGCGCGCGTTCCTCGCCCTCAAGCGCGACGGCGGGATCAGGACCGCCTCGGTCGCGGACGACGAGATCCTGCGGCTCGCGCAGTCCGACGGACTGCACGTCATCACCCGCGACCACTACATCGACCACCGCCCCGCGCACCCGTGGATCGAGCAGTCCCCCGAGCGGTTCCACGCCTGGCAGACCGACGGCGACGAGGTGATCCGCCTGGCACCGCTCGGCATCAGGCGGCGCAGCGCGCAGGACGTCTCGCAGGCGGTCGAGGTCAAGCGGCTGCGCCACTCGGCCAAGCTCGACGCCAGGAACCCCGCGCACCGCAAGATGCTGCAAACCCGGTGGAACTGCGAGAACACCTCCTGCCGGCAGTCCGCCCAGTGGCAGGGCCAGCTGCTGGCCTGGCCGCGCGTGTCGGCCGACGGCGGCGCGGTCTGCCCCTCCTGCAGCCGCCCCCTGGTCCAGCTCGGGCCGCGCGCCGCGCTGCACGAGGTCGTCGTCGCCGACGCCGTCTCGCACGTGGAGATCATGCGGTTCCCGCTCGAAGTCGACTGCCCGGTGATCGTCGGCCGCACGTCGGCGGTCAAGGGAATCGACCTGGCGATGTACGCCGAGGGCGGCCGGTCGCCCATCGACACCGTGAGCAGGCAGCACCTGATGCTGCGGCTCACCGACGCCGGCGCGGCGAACTGGCGGCTGTCGGTGATCGACCTGAACTCGACGAACGGGACGACCGTGGAACGGTGGACGGGGGGCGGCTTCGACCCGGCCAGGCCGCTGCCACCCGACCAGGAGACCTACCTGGGCACCAGGGACCGGCTGACCCTCGGCGACAACGCCGTGCTGCTGCGCCTGTCGGGCAAGCGCTACCTCGCCGAGCCGACCAGCCCGCACCAGGAGCCTCCCGGGACGGCCCGGCCCGCCGACGCCACCGCCGTGACCCGCATGCGGCGCTGATACGCTCGGGTAATGAGTTCCGCGCCTTCCGCACGACCCCGTCTCGACCCGCATGACCCGGCCGGCCTCGACTCGCTGCTGTCCGAGGAGGAGCTGGCGGTCCGGCAGACCGTGCGGGACTTCTGCGCCGACAAGATCCTGCCGCACGTCGCCTCCTGGTACGAGCGGGGCGAACTGCCCGGGGTACGCGAGCTGACCCGCGAACTCGGCAAGATCGGCCTGCTCGGCATGCACCTGACCGGATACGGGTGCGCCGGGATGTCCGCCGTCGACTACGGCCTCGCCTGCCTGGAACTCGAGGCGGCCGACTCAGGGCTGCGGTCGCTGGTGTCCGTGCAGGGGTCGCTCGCCATGTTCGCGATCTGGAAGTTCGGGTCGCAGGCGCACAAGAGCGAGTGGCTGCCCCGGATGGCCGCCGGGGAGGCCATCGGCTGCTTCGGGCTCACCGAGCCGGACGCCGGGTCCGACCCCGCGTCGATGCGGACGTCGGCCAGCAGGGACGGTTCCGACTGGATCCTGTCGGGGCGGAAGATGTGGATCACGAACGGCTCCATCGCCGACATCGCCGTGGTGTGGGCGCGGACCGGCGACGGCGTCCGCGGGTTCGTCGTCCCGGCCGGCACGCCGGGATTCTCCGCACCGGAGATCAAGCACAAGGGATCGCTGCGCGCCTCCGTCACCGCCGAGCTGGTCCTTGACTCGGTCCGGCTACCGGGCGACGCGGTGCTGCCCGAGGTGACCGGGCTGCGCGGGCCGCTGTCGTGCCTCAACGAGGCCCGGTTCGGGATCTTCTGGGGGGCGCTCGGCGCGGCGCGGACCTGTTACGAGACCGCCCTGGAGTACGCGAAGACGCGCGAGCAGTTCGGCCACCCGATCGCCGCCTACCAGCTCACTCAGGAGAAGCTCGCGAACATGGCCGTCGAGCTGGCCAAGGGGCAGCTCCTCGCGCTGCACTTCGGCCGCCTCAAGGACCAGGGCAGGCTGGCGCCGGAGCACGTCTCCATCGCCAAGCTGAACAGCACCAGGGAGGCCCTGGAGATCTGCCGCTCCGCCCGCACCGTCCTCGGCGGCAACGGGATCTCCTACGAGTTCCCGGTCATGCGCCACATGGCCAACCTGGAGTCCGTCCTCACCTACGAGGGCACCCCGGAGATGCACACCCTGGTGATCGGGCAGGCCCTCACCGGGCACAGCGCCTTCCGCGGCTGAGGCGGCCCCGGAAAGTACGCTGCCGCCTCAGGGGGCGGGCTCAGTGGCGGGAGCCAGGCGGAGCACGCCCCCGTTCGGGATGATTCCGCGCGCGCCCTCCGGGGGCCGTACCGTACCGGCTGCCGCAAGCGCTGCCAGGCCCTAAACTCTGGCGCGTGAGATCGGACGCGGACGGAACTTCGGGACGGCGGAGGCGACGGGCGGCATCCGCCGCGGCGGCACTCGGGCTCAGCGTGCCGCTCGCCGGGTGCGGGCTGCTGTCGTCCGGGGTGACGGTCACCGCGCCCGCCGTGATGACGATGGCCGGGAGCGCCTTCCCGCACAACACGCTGCCCGAGCGGTTCACCTGCGCCGCGGCGCACCCGATGTCGCCGCCGCTGAGCTGGGCCGGCGCGCCGGCCGGGACCAAGTCGATCGCGATCGTGGTGGACGACTCGGACGCGCCGATCACGCCGTACGTGTACTGGATCGCGTTCGACATCGGGCCGGGGACCTCGGCGCTGCTCGAGGGGCAGCTTCCCCCCGGCGCGCTCCAGGCGCGCGGCACCGCCGGCTACGCCCACTACGACGCGCCCTGCCCAGGACCATCCGGGCACAGCTACCGGTTCACCGTGTACGCTCTGGACACCGTGCTGAACCTGCCGCCCGGGGCTTCGCTGATTTCGGCGTGGCAGGCGATCGCCGCCGCGACCATCGGCCGGGGACGGCTCCCTCCGATCACGGCCACGTCGTGACGCCGCGCGGGCTCAGTGCGCTTCGTCACAATTGTCCCGTCTTGCGGTACTGGGTGGTGAAGTTTCGCGATTCGCGAGACAGGTTGGCATACCCTTGGTAACAATCTTACGAACCAGTGCCGGTTTAAGGGTGCTCGCGACAACGGGGAAGGCTCGCGTACATGGCCGCGCGCGCCTCGCTAGCACCAACGCCAGGCCGTGCTGTGCCGGGTGGTGTTGTATGTCGTTTTTGAGTCGTAAGCCTGCGCGACCTAGCGGTCGTGACCGTGGTGATCAGTACGACGACTTTGACGACTACGCGGACGACGGCTACGCCCAGAGCGACGATGACGGCTGGTCGCCGAACCAGTACTTCTCCCCTGAGGGCATCAAGGGCAAATGGGCCGGGGAGCGTCCCGCCGGCCGCTCCGGCGGGCGGGGACGGCCCGACCCCGGGCAGGACTCCTTCCGCGACGAGTTCGACGGCCACGAGTACGGCGGCCCCGCGAACGGCGCCCCCGCGAACGGCGGCGACCCGGGATACGGGTCCGACGAGTTCGCGACCGCGATGTACGACCTGCCGGACGGGACCGACGACGACCGCGGCGCCCAGCGCCGCCCCCGGCGCGGCCGGGACCGCGAGGACCGCGGCGAGCGGACCGGCATCCTGCGGCTGCGCCGGGACCGCGGCGAGGACATCTGGCCCGACGACGGCGTCTCCGACGAGGACTACTGGGCCTCGGTCGCCGCCGACCGGCCGTTCCACGGCGACGCGCCGCTCGGCGACGCCCCGGCCCCCGGCTCCGCCGCCC
>DAHWEX010000571.1 GCA_027326205.1 Actinomycetota bacterium | reverse complement strand
GGAGGATCCTAGCCGTCGGCTGGCTGGCCTGGAGAACCGGCTGAAGGGCAAGGAACGGTTCGCCGAAAAGGTCATCGTAGCTATGACCGAACGAACGCGCACCGTCGACCAAGCGGTCGCTACAATCAAAGACGCAATCCGCTTTACGCTGCGGTATCCCGATGAACGCTACACAGAAGGCGTTCGCGCTGATTCCGAACGGCTTGCGCGCGAAGGCTTCGAACCTGTTGACCGCCGGAACTCGTGGGACGGTGAGGAGTACAAAGGAGTCAACAGCCGGTGGCGAGTCCCCGGAAACGGGCAACTCTTCGAGGTTCAGTTCCACACACAAGCCAGCCTGGACGCCAAGGAGGACACTCACTGGGCGTATGAGAAGCTCCGCGACCCAGCGACATCGAAGGCCGAGCAGGATTCCCTGTCAGCATACCAACGTGAAATGAGCGCACGCATCCCTATCCCACCGGGTGCGCTAGACATTCCCGGCTACCCGTAGGAGAACGCCATGCCAGTCAAGGTCACCTACTACGCGATCGTCGATGACTTCAGCAGTAGAGAACAGCCTGCTGGGGTCTTGAGGCGCACAATTGACGACGAGGGACGCGACGACGAAGCGTTTACCACAAACTTGAAATGGGAGCACAGTGGCTCGCTGTACTCCTACGAGCGCGGCAATGCGGACGCCAAATTCTACGAGATCACTGAGGACGAGGCAAACGAAATCGTAGCGCGTATCACACGTGTAGTCATCGGCGAATTATAGCCGACCACACTCGACCGTAATCGATAAATTACCTCAGTGACGCTACAAATTCTGCCCATGTATTCGCGGCGAATGCGAGCTTTGTGCCATCGCGGTTGGTTGTGTCACGGACGAAGATGGTGCCGTCATCGCTAGCCAGCTCTACGCAGTCTCCTCCATTGCCATCCGAGTAAGTGGATTTACGCCAGCCGCCCATATCTTCGTCATCCTGTCGATCAGTGCTAGTGACTCACTGGCACGGTAACACTCAGCCCTGAGGCTATCGAAGCGCTGCACGAGCCCGGCAACGACTCGGGACTCGGTGTAGACCCCGCCAGCAGCCAAGTGCTCGCACCACGCGGCATCGTCGGCCAGTACGAGGCCACTGGCGTTGACGGGGTGCTCTTTAGCGGGCATCACGGTAATCGTGACCAGTGGCCTAGCGGCGACCTCCACGAGATGGCCCAACTGAGCAGCCATGACTGCTGGCGAACTCACCTGGCGATACAGAGCCAGTTCATCGACTATGACCCACACAGACGGCGCGTTGTCTTGGCGATCCAGCACGCGACGCTGCCGTTCCGCGCGAGCGGCCAAGCGAGCAGCCATTACCTCATCGGTCACCCCGGGCTGCACCGCTATCAGGGCGCGCGCGTAGTCCTCTGTCTGTACAAGGCCGTGCAGGACACCGGGAGACCACGCGCGGATCGTTGTCGCGCGCTCCTCATAGTCCGGCCAATGGCGGAACGTCGCCGGTATTTCAGCCCACTCCCGGGAGTCCGACAGCCAATCCGAGAACCACCCTCGCCGTTCGGGAAACACGGCATCCAGCGCCGACGCTACTGCCCTGGTCGGCGGCCGACGGCCCGACTCGACGCGCCCCAAGTGCGCGGGATCAAGCTCCGTCCGACGCCCAAGCTCGGCGAGCGACCAGCCGTGAGCCAGTCGCTCCTTCATCATCTGGCGGGCGAAGTGCCCAGCCACATTTTTAGTAGTCATGCCGGTCATGGCAGTAAGCATGCCACCCCGGTCCTGACAAGTCACGTTCCGCGTAAGAATGATCACGCGTGTCGCCGTAGTCGCGTTATGTCAACCGCCCCCGACCGGCGACGGCGACACGTACCCCCGTCGGCCAGCGTAGGCAGGAAGGCCATGAACAGCAGTGACGACTTCTCCCGGCTAGACGACTCCGCGCTGCTCGCCAGGCGGGCACAGATGCGCGCGGAGCTGGAGCGGCTGCCGCCAGCCTCGCTGAACTACGCCGTGCTGGCGGCGCTCTACGACCGGTCAACCGAAGAGATCGACGACCGCGCGCGCAAGGCGTGGTCTGGGCAGATGAGGAGCAACCCCCGGTGAACGACGCGGCAGCGGCCATCAGCACCCTGGCCCCGGATCAGGCGAAGCTGCTGGCGGTGGAGATACTGCTCAGCGACCCCGAGTCACTCGATGACGATGTCCTCGAGTCGTGCCTCTACCTACTGCGCGACAGGCTTCGGCCCGCGTGAAGGCGGTCCCGGAGGCAGCAGGCGCCGTGGCGGCCGTTCTCGACGTGCTGGGAGTGCGGCCGGACAAGGTCGTCGTGCTGCAGGACGTTCCGCTTGGCAACGGGAACTGGCTGGTCGAGATGCCTGACCGCGATCGAGCGTCAGCTGTACAGAACCGGCACCCCGCCACCATGACGCGCCGCTACGGTCGGCCGGCGCGCAGAACTACGCTGACCTGGCCGCGCTCGGTGCCCTGGTTATACCGGGTACCGATGAGGGGCCTGGGCGTAGGTTCTGCCGCTCGGGGTCGTCCAGATGTGCCAGCCGGGCTTGGGCTGGGCGACGTTCCAGCCGGGCGACTGCTTTACCCGGTGGCACTGCCTGCTTCGCGCCCCGGCGTTGCAGCTACAGGTCCGGCCGCCTTTGTCGTACGGCTGGCGATGCTCGAAGTCGGACTCACGGGCGTGCCGTGAGCAGGACGGGAACGTGCATACGTAGTCGCGGACCTGGACCAGGTGCCGGAGGGTGCCGTTCGGCTGGTAAACGTGAGACTCATGTCGGTGATCGCACTGGTATGTGGGGACGGGTTCGATGCGTACGGCAAGCTGACCTCCGCCGGGCAGCATCAAAGTCCACGTCCCGCACCAGCCAGGGTCATCCGGCCACGCTCTTGCGCCGCGCGGCCCTGCCCTCCCAGTGCCTTGTGATCCGTTCGGTGAACCCGGTCTGCCGGCATCGCGCCGGGTGAGGGCCCACGCTGCCGTCTGCTGCTCGCGGGCGCCTCCCGGGCCGCGGGCGCCTCCGAGGTGACCCAAACTGCTAGGACCGCCTGACCCACGGCGCAGCATGACGGAAAGGCGGTCGGCGGTAATCGTTAGGTTCACCCGGGCTGGGAGTGCCGCGGGAGCCCGCGGGGTTCCGGCGCGAACTTGACCGGGAGTCACGGGAGCGGGCTTCCGCCGCCGAGCGCACCCGTGACCGATCGCTATGCCATCGGAGTCGGTGACCGTGATGCAGAACTGGCTGTGTGGGCTGGCGGCGGCGAGGGCGGCGAGGTCGCGGCACAGGTCGGGATCAAGGACGCCGAGCCGGTACGCTTCGCCGGGCCGCGCGGCGAAGCCGAGCAGCGTGGCCAGCGGGATAACCAGGTCCGCCAAGACGGGGCGGCCTGCCGCTTGTCCCTGGAACGCCGGCGGGACCGGGCCGCCGCCGGGATCACAGGCCCCGGGGGCCCTGCCGGCTGGCGGCACGTTACCGCCGGCTCGGCCATCCCCGTCGCTGGCCGCGGGTCCGTCGTCGCTCGCCGAGGCGCCGCAGGCATCGGATGCGGGCGAACCGCCGGGACCAGGCCCACCGCCGCCGGAACCGGCCCCGCTGGGCGCCTCGCCGCCGCACTCGCCGCCGCACTCACCACCGCACTCACCACCGCACTCACCGCCAGAGGATTCGCCGCCATCGTCATCCGGCTCGTCCGCTCCGTCCGGCCCATCGGGGGCACCCGGCGCACCCGGCTCGTCCGGATCGGTGCTGAGGTAGCCGAGCGCGACGCGGGCGTCGGCGGACATGCCCCTGATCAGGTCCAGGTAGGCCGCAGCGCGGAGCTGGTCCATCCGGGCGCCGGGGAAGACCCCGGACTCTTTGTACTCGTCGGCGCGGGCGGTCACGTTCGCGAAGGCGGCCAGGGTCTCGTCGGGCGGCAGATCGCGGCCGCACAGGGCGGCCGCGCCGGACTGCTCGCGAAACATCTGCACCCGGGAGGCGTGTTTCACCGCGGCCCTGCGCCGGCGCTCCGCCAGGCCCGGGTCGGCCTCGACGGCGGCGCGGTTGGCGAGGTTGACGATCTGCCCGAAGGTCTTCCCCGTCGCGCCGGTCAGCTGCGGCAGGATCAGCGCCTCGGCCCTGGCCGCGTCGGCGTCGCTGAGCAGCTGGAAGGTCTCCGTGATCAGCCTGGCCTTGGCGAGCGTCAGCGTGCCGTCGGCCAGCAGGCCGGCGATCCCGGGCAGCCGGGCGCCGAGCTCCCACGCCGTCAGCGCCGTCTTCTCCGCCGACGGCACCGACGACGCCAGCGCGAGCGCAAGCTCGTGGTTCAGCGACTCGCTCCACTGATCGGGCAGGTCACCGTGCCGGGGGCACCCCGGAACTGGCAAGTCGTCCTGGCGGATCAGCTCCCTGATCACGCCGAGCTTCACCGCCGCCGCCCACGACTCCAGCGCGCCGGCCCGGCGCATCACCCCGATCAGCTCATCCGGTCCGGCACCCGGGCACCGCCACTCGCTCCCGGCCACCGCGGCGATGGCGGCGGCCAGTTCCGGACCGGGCAGGCAGCTATCCCATACCCCGCCCCGGGCGAATCCGGCCGGGCCGCCGCGGGCGTTCGGCGCGCTGGAACCGTCAGGCTCGTCAGGCTTACGGTCGGGATCTTCGCCCGTACGGTGGCGTTCGCCTGGCCACCAGCCCATCGCCGCCCCCTTATCGATCATGATCTCGCATGATGATCATCGCGAGACCGACAATCGAATAATATCGCTAATCGATGATCGTTTATACTTTCGGCTCGTATTTCTTTCAGGCTATTTTTCTCGGCATCTAAAACCGAAATATCCGAATTGCTCGGTATTTCCGAAACAGAAACCAGCCGGCCGGCTCAGCTCACGGCATCGGCGACCACGCCGCGGTGCGTGGCGGTGCGGTCGAAGTCCAGCGGCATCGCCCGGGCGGTCGGCTCGACAACGGCCACCGTGACGTCGTCTCCGGTGAAGGCGCGGATCATTTCGAGTGACGCCCAGAACGTGTGCGCGGTCAGTTCGACCGTGCCGTCCGAGTCAAGGTCGCGGCGCAGCAGGAACGCGCCCTCGAAACCGGGCAGTTTCCGCAACTCGGGCAGCAGCGTCCCGGTGAAGTAGCGGCTGTACCTCCCGGCACCATCCGCATCGGCGGTCGCCGACCAGGTCCTGACGATCCGTTCCCGCGCATTGGCCATGCCCGTCATCGTGGTCCGGCACGATATTAAAGTAAAGGTGAATTATCTTCCATAAAGCGAAAGCAGAACTACCGCATGACCGATCCCCCGCAGGCTGGGCATGCTACAGGCGGTGGCCGCGCACGGCAGCGTCGCCGCCGCCGAAGCCCCGCACGTGAGCCCGCCCGCGGTCTCCCGGCAGTTGCTGGCCCTGGAGCGGGCGACCGGCGCCAGCCTCGTCGACCGTTCCGGCCGACAGGTCAGGCTGACCGCGGCCGCGAGCCCGGCAGTCCAGACCGTCATCACCGACCCGTCATCACCGACCTGTCATTACCAAACGGTACGGGCCTGCCGCGGTCGCCGGCCTGCGCCTCGGCGACCTGGACATCGTGCTCACCGAGTAAGGAACACCGGCTTTGCGCGGCCAAGCGCAAACTGCTAGAAGAGACCGGGATCACCGCCAGAGACTGGACCGCGCTGGGCACCGTTGACAACAGCAACGGCAGCACCAACGACGTATCGCACATGTTGAGGGTTATTCACGGCGATCTTCGCCAACTCCGCGCTGACCGGGGCGTCGGCGCGGGCGAGGAGTCCTGCTGCTGGTGATAGTGGATCGTTACGAGGCCCCCGCGCCTCCTAACGATCCACTATCAGGCGGACGCTGAA
>DAHWEX010000568.1 GCA_027326205.1 Actinomycetota bacterium | reverse complement strand
GGCTCGATGACCACGCGCTGGCCGATCCGTGCCGGGTCCGTGCCGCCGCCTACCGCGACGATCTCGCCGACGGCCTCATGCCCGGGAATCCACGGGTAGGTGGGCGCCTGGCGCTTGCCCGAGAGCAGGGCCAGGTCCGATCCGCAGATGCCCACGCCGTGCACGCGCACGACGACCTGGCCGGAGCCCGCGCTGGGCTCCGGCCAGTCGTCAGTGACGCGCAGCGAGCCTGGTGTTTTTCCTAGTACGGCTGCACGCAATTGACGGTGCCTCGCATTGCATCAGGGAATGTAGAAGTACTTCGTGTAGGCGGGACTGCTGGCGTCCGCGCCGGTGATCAGGACGTCCGGGAGCTGGACCGAGGCGGTGATGCCGCTGGCGTCCCCGGTGATCTTGTCGTAAGCGAACTGAGCGGCGTCCGCGCCCTCCTGCGCGGCCGGCTGCGCGACCACGGCGCTGATGCCGCCGGACTTGAGTAGCGAGACCTCGGTCGGGCCGGCGTCGAATCCCACGTTCAGTACCTTCCCGGTTAGCCCGAGGGCCTTGATCGCCGCGGCCGCGCCTTCCGCGTTGGGCTCCGCGCTGCCGAAGAAGGCCTTGACGCCGGGGTGCGCGGCGAGGATCGAGCGCGCGGTGGTCTCGCTGCTGCTCGTCGCCTGCTGAGTGTACTGGACGGGGACGATCGTGATGCCGGGGTAGGCGGCCCTGATCTCGTTCTCAAAGGACTGGATGCGCTGCACCTGGGTGGTCGCGGTGGGGGACAGGCTCATCAGCGCGACCTGCCCCTTGCCGCCGAGCGCCTTGCCGATGTAGTCGGCGGCGGCCTTGCCGCCCGAGGTGTTGTTCGTGGTGATCGCGCTGGTGAGCTGCGAGGTGTTGGACAGCCCGGTGTCTACGGTGATGACGGGAATGCCGGCGGTGAGGCAGGTGCCGATCGCGGGCGCCATCGCCACCGGGTCGGTGGGCGAGACGATGAGGGCGCTCGGGTGCTTGGTGCACATCGCGTCGACGATGGGCGTCTGGTCGGTGGGCGCGAAGTTCGGGGATCCCTGGTAGGTGACGCTCATGCCCAGCGATGCCGCCTTGGCCTTCATCCCCGCCAGCAGCGTGTCATAGAAGGCAACGCCCGTGGCGCCGGGGACGTACGCGATCGTGTACTTACCGCTGGCGCTGGCGCTGGCGCTGGAGCTGGCGCTCGTGCTGGCGCTCGCGCTGCCAGACGCCGAGGACGCGGGAGACGACGCGGACGAGGATGAGGATGATGAGCACGCGGCCGCGCCGACGGTGATGGCGGCGATGAGCGGTGCGAACGCCGACAGGCGCCTGGTTCTCGGACTAAACACTGGCTCCTCCATGAGCACGGGTTATCTTCTGGTTGCCTTGCGGTTGCGGAACTGGTCGATGTAGACGGCCGCGATGAGGACCGCGCCCACGGCGACCTCCTGCCAGAACGGCGGGACGTTGACCAGCACGAGGCCGGTGAGCAGGACCGCGATGATGCCGGTCCCGATGACGGAGCCGATGACGGTGCCACGGCCGCCGAACAGGCTTGCCCCGCCGATGACCACCGCGGCGATCGCGTTGAGGTTGTCATCGGCGCCGGAGGTCGGGGACCCGGCGCCGAGGCGGGCCATGACGAGGATCGAGGCCACCCCGGCGAGCAGCCCGGACAGGGTGTAGATCTCCAGCAGGTAGCGGCGGTCGTTGATGCCGGCCCGGACCACGGCCTCCCTGCTGTCGCCGATGCTGAGGGTGTACGCGCCGAACCTCGTCTTCGCCAGCAGCAGGCCGCACCAGATCGTGATGACGGCCGTGATGAGCACGGGCACTGGTACCCACCCGCCGAGGTTGGCGTTGCCGAAGGTGACGACCGACGGCGGGATCGCCGAGATCTCCTGGCCGTTGTTGAGCAGGTAGCCGAACCCGGTCGCGATGCCGAGCGTGCCGAGCGTCACGACGAACGGCGGGATCCCGGCCCACGCCACAAGGAAGCCGTTGAGCAGGCCGAACGCCGTGCCGACGGCGAGTGCCGCGAGGAAGCCGACGGCGATCGGCCCGATGGCGGCGCCCGCCGCGTTCGGAAAGCCGTGGGCCATCACCCAGGCGCCCGCAGTTCCCGACACGCCGAGGACGGCGCCGACCGACAGGTCGATGCCCGCGGAGCAGATGACGAACGTCTCGCCCACGGCGAGCAGCAGCACCTCGGTTGCCGTACTCGAGGTGTTCAGCCAGTTCGCGCGGGTCAGGAAGTAGGGCGAGTCGATGCTGAACGCCACGATGAGCACCAGCAGGACGCCGCCGATCCACAGGTCGCGGACGGCCGCCTGGCTGCGCAGCCACAGGGCCCGGTGCCTCGGGACGGCCGCTATCTCCGCCCCTGCCTTGACGCCGGCCATCACTGTTCCCCTTCGCCCATGGCGCCGGTGATGTAACCGACGAGGTTCTCACTGGTCAACTCGGCACCCGAGAGCGTCGCCACCACCTGGCCGAGTCGCAGCACCACCGCCCGGTCGCACACTTTGAGCACGTCCGGCATCTGGTGGGAGATCAGGATGACTGCCATGCCCTCCGTGGAGACCCGGCGGATCAGGTCGAGCACCTGGTGCTGCTGCTCGACCCCGAGCGCGCTGGTCGGCTCGTCGAGCAGCAGGACCTTGCTTGTCCAGGCGGCTGCCCGGGCGATGGCCAGCGCCTGGCGCTGGCCGCCGGACAGGTCCCGCGAGGAAGCGCGCACGTCGGGGATGCGGGTCCGCAGCCTGGCGAGCTCGCTCTCGGTGTGCGCCGCCATGGCCTTGCCGTCCAGCCAGCCGACCCGGCGGGCGAGCCAGTTGCCCGCTAGCTTCTCCCGGCCGAGGAAGAAGTTGGCGACCACGTCACGCTGGCCCGCCAGCGCCAGGTCCTGGTAGACGGCGGCCACTCCCGCCGCGTGCGCCGCGGCCGGGTTGGCGAACCGCGCGGGCTGGCCGTCGAGCAGTATCTCGCCCGCGGACGGGAACACCGCGCCGGAGAGGATCTTGAGCAGGGTTGACTTGCCCGCCCCGTTGTCGCCGACGACGCCTAGTACCTCGCCTGCGTCCACCTGCAAGGTGACGCCGCGCAGCGCCTGAACGCCGCCGTAATGCTTCGTGAGGTCGTGGACCGCGAGCCGTGCAGACACTATGGCCGCTCCTTTACCTGGACACAACGGAATCAACCGCGCGCCGCGCCCGCGCCGCGAACGCCAGGTCGCCGTCATCCCCGCCCGTCCGCGGCGCCTCGACCGCGACCGGAAGGCCGCCGGGCAGCGCATCGAGCAAGTCATGAAGCGGCAACCCGCCGTCACCGGGGAGAAGTCGTCCGTAACGGGCCTCCCGGACCTCGTCGGTCTGCCCGGCGAGGGGCGCGTCACACAGTTGGACGTAGCTCAGCAGGGCGGGATCGACGGAGCGCAGTGCGGGGATGCTAACGCCGCACCGCTGGACGTGCAGGGCGTCGACGAGCACGCCTCCGCTGCCGCTGCGCGACGCGATGTCCACCGCGTCCTCCAGAGTGCGGACGCTCCGGTAGGCCATGAACTCGATCACGGCGCGAACGCCGTACTGCCGTGCCGCCTCCGCCAGCGCGGCGAATTGGTCCGACAGCCTGCCCAGGTCAGGATCGTCGCAGATGGCGTTGACGTGCCGGGCGCCAAGCGCCGCCGCCACCTCGAGCACGGGCGCGTAGTCCGGCGCCCGGGGACCCAGCCGGACGGCTTCCACGTCAAGAACGGCGATGCCCGTGTCGGCGCAGCGCCTCAGGGTCTCTGCCAGCATGGGGGAGCCCGGCGTCACGGGCCAGGGCCGCTCGTCGTCCGTCGCGGGCGAGACGCGCAGCCCGACGGCGCCGAATCCCGCTTCCGCTGCGATGGTCACCAGGTCCGGCGGGGAAACGTGCAGCAGCGTCAGGTGCTCCAGCCCGGTTTCCCGTGTCACGTACCGTCCTCCTGCACTTCTATGAACTAACTCGATAGTGCATAATCTGTACCGGATGAACGTACTGCTGTAAAGACGCTGTAACCGGATGCCGGGGGGCAGTATGGTCACGATGAGAGGGTGATGGGGATGAGCGCTGCTTCCGGCGTTGGCGCGAAGTCGGCCGGACCGGAGCGGCAGCGGGATGCCGAGCGAACCCGCAAGGAGATCATCGAGGTCGCGATCTCCGAGTTCGCGCGGAACGGTTACTCCGGGGCGCGGGTCGACGAGATCGCCGCGAAGACAAGAACTACCAAGCGGATGATCTACTACTACTTCGGGGGCAAGGAGTCCCTGTACATCGCCGCGCTTGAACAGGCTTACACGACCGCGCGGGAGGCTGAGCGGGTGGAGGTGGACCACCTCGACCCGGTGTCAGCGATCCGCACCCTGGCCCAGCTCACGTTCGACCACCACGAGTCACATCCCGATTTCATCAGCCTGGTCGCCATCGAGAACATCCACCGCGGCGAGTACATAGCCCGGTCGGCGGCAGCGCTCGCCGAGCTTAACAGCCGGGCCCTCGCGGTGACTGCCGACATCCTTGAGCGCGGCTATGCCGCGGGAGTCTTCGTCCGCCGCGCACAGGCCATCGACGTGCACCTCATGATCAGCGCCTTTTGTTTTTTCCGCATGTCCAACCGCTACACCTTCGGCGCCGTCTTCAAGGTCGACCTCCTGGAAGGCGCCCGGCGTGAGCGGCACAGGAAAATGATCGGGGACATGGTGGTCAGCTACCTCACCGCGCCTGACAGGTGAGGGCTGGCTCGCCCTGCTCGCCCGCCCCGGCCCCGCCAAGGAAAACCGCCGCCCCCGCGTGCCGCCCGGCACAGCTTACGGACTGACCTGCAGGTATGCGACCAAGATAACGATCTACAGCTGCCGTATATATGAGGGCACGCATGGCAAAGGCCAGGGCCTGTTCGGGGTTGCGCTCGACGGCGCGGCATACCTTCGGCGCCATGTCGTCGATTACCTGACAGCAAGCGACGGCTGATCCGCGGGGCCAGCAAGCAAAAGTAAGCAAAATTCACCTAAATCGCACTCATGCCCACGGCGTAGGCATAGGCTGGCGCGGGCCAGTCAGGACGCCACGCCGATGGCTTAGGTGGCTGGGCGGCCTCGTCAGAGGGGAGTGGCCTGGGTTGGCAAGCTTTCGGCGGTGCGGTCGCTTCGCGAACTTGAAAGGAAGGCCCTTGTGCGGCAAT
>DAHWEX010000561.1 GCA_027326205.1 Actinomycetota bacterium | reverse complement strand
AGCCGCAGCCGGGCCCGGGCATCCAGCCCGGAGGACTCGTACAGCGCGCACGCGGCCGTGTAGATCTCCCTGGCCACGTCGGTCGGCTCGGCGAGGGTCCGCGAGCGGGTCATGGTCTTGAAGCTGGCGAGGCGGAGCTTCACCGTGACGGTCCGCGCGACGCAGCCGGCCGCGCGCAGCGCGCGGGCGGTCCGGCCGGACAGCCGCAGCAGCTCCTTCCTGATGACGTCCGGGTCGTCGACGTCAACGGGGAACGTTTCCTCCGCGCCGACGCTCTTCTCCTCGCGCACCGGGGTGACCCGGCGCGCGTCCCGGCCCCAGGCGAGAGCGTGCAGGTGCGCGCCGGCCGCGCCGAGCTCGCGGCTGAGCGTGGCCTCGGGCACGTGCGCGAGGTCGCCGATCGTCCGCAGGCCGAGCCGGGTCAGCACCTCCTCGGCCTTGTCGCCGACGCCCCACAGGGCGCTGACCGGGAGCGGGTGCAGGAAATCGAGGATCTCCCGCTGGGGCACCACCAGCAGCCCGTCGGGCTTGCAGCGGGCGGAGGCGATCTTCGCGACGAACTTAACCGGCGCCACCCCGACCGAGCAGCTGATCGACTGCTGCTCGCGGACCTGGCGCCTGATCAGCTCGGCGATGGCCCTGGGCGGGCCCAGCCTGCGCCGCGCGCCGGACACGTCGAGGAACGCCTCGTCGAGGGAGAGCGGCTCCACCTCGGGCGTGACGGCGCGGAAGATCGCCATGACCTCCCTGGACACCGCGCCGTACAGCCGGTGCCGCGGCGGGAGGAAAACCGCCTGCGGGCACTGCCGCCGCGCCCGGCCGGTGGGCATCGCGCTGCGGACGCCGAAGGCACGCGCCTCGTACGTCGCCGACAGGACCACCCCCCGGGGCCCGAGGCCGCCGACCACGACCGGCTTGCCGCGCAGTTCCGGCCGGTCGCGAAGCTCCACGCTCGCGTAGAAGGCGTCCATGTCCACATGCAGGATGCGACACCCGGTGTCGTCACCGGGCAAGGCCCACCTCCCCGCTCGGAAACACGAAGGGCCCAGGATCAGGCCCGGTAGGCCAGCAGGTGCAGGCGGGTGGCGATGTCACGCAACGGCGGGCAGGTGGCGGCCGCCTCTTCCAGCTCGCGCAGCGACTCGGCGGCCGCCGGGTCCGCGGCCGCCCCGTGGTCGGAGGCACTGTGCAGCAGGCTGGAGAAGATCCGGATGCCGTGCGCGTCGCCGGCCCGCAGCCCCGCGCCCTCGATCAGCGCGGTCAGCTCGGGCAGGGTGAACCGGCGCGCCGCCGCCGTTCCGGCGGGCGCCCCCGGCGCGCCGTCCGGTGCCGCGGCCGGCGCGCCGCAGGCGGCACCGGGGAGCATGGCCCGCGCCTCGGCGTACCGCCCCGCCAGGGCCCGCTGCAGCACCGCGGCGACGGTATTGGCGGCCAGCACGCTGACCGTGCCGCCGGGGCGCAGCACGCGGGCGATGGCCGCGAGCGCGGCCGACGGCGAGTCCACGTACTCGAGCACGCTGTGGCAGATCACCAGGTCGGCCGCGTCGTCGCCGACCAGCGCGGCCAGGTCGCCGGCCTCCCCCTGGACCTCGGTGAGCGCGACGCCGGCCTCGGCGGCCCGCCAGCGCGCGGCCGCGAGCGCGTCGGGGCTCGGGTCCACGACCGTGACCCGGTGACCGCCGCGCGCGATGCTCACCGCGAGCCCGCCGGTGCCCGCGCCCACGTCGACGACGTCGAGGGCGGCCCGGCCCGTCTGCCTGGCCCGCGCCGCGATGACCTCGCCGAGAACGTCCGCGACCAGCGACGACCGCGATCCGTCGCGCTTACGCCCGGTGTCGGCGCGTTCGGTGTCGGTGCCGCGCGTGCCCGGCACCGCCCTCGCGGGAACCTCTGCGGTCACTCTTAACAACTCCCTCGTGAACCTTGTTCTGTTGACATCGACGTTCTGTTGACATCGACCGTGCCGGCCTGGAGGAACCTCTCAGGGCGAAAAGAACAAGGTTCAAGCTCAGCGGCGCAGTCTCACTGTAGTGCTGGCGGCCCGGGCGCGGGCCGCCAGCCCGGAGCAAGGCCTGACTACCTTACGGAATTATTAACGCACGAGTTGTCACGGAAAGGGTGAACCCGGGACACCCAGGTCCCGTTCTACCGATCGTGGAGACCACCGCAGGGGATCTCGCCAAGCGGGCGAAAGCGACACGCCGCCGTAAGGTAATGACCCCACCTGAAGCACCGCGGGCACGTATGCTCATCCGCATGCCAGCCCCCACCGAACACCTCGAGCTCCCCCACCCCCGGCGCCTGATCTGGCAGTCGGCCTGGAGCATGGCGGAGTCAGTCGGGCTACCGTTCGGTACCTACGTCGCCGTCACCGACGTGGTCAGCCCCGACGCGGGACTCCTCGCCGGGACCGCCGTGGTCTGGCTGCTGATCGCGCTGCGGAAGATCGTCACCGGATCGGTCACCTCGCTGCTGATGATCTCCGCGCTCGTGCTCACCGTGCAGACCGCGGTCGCGGTCAGCACCGGGTTCCTGTGGATGTTCGAGCTGCAGTTCCCGCTCGGCAACCTGGCGATGTGCGTGATGTTCGCCCGCACCGCGCCGACGCCCCGGCCGCTGGTGGCGCAACTCGCCGCCGAGGTCGTGGCGCTCAAGCAGCCGCATCCCGGGCTGCACCGCTTCTTCCAGGGCGCGACCTGGCTCTGGGCCGGCCTTTTCGTGGCGCTGACCCTGGGCCTGGCGGTCATGATGGTCACCGAGCCGTTCAAGCTCTTCATGCTGCTGTCCTCGCTGGTCACCATCGGGCTGACGGTGGTCGGCGCGGGCATCTGCGTCCTGTGGTTCTTCGCGGTCATCCGCCGCCTCGGCCTGCGCCTGCACTTCACCGCGGGCTAGCCGCGCCGGACGGCTGGCGGTTCGCGTCGGCTGCGGCGTCCGGTCATCCCGAACGACCGCAGGTTTCACTTCCCAGGCTCTCGTCGCCCGCTGCCCCGGCCGGGCCGCACGCGAAAGGCCGCCCAACCGGTCCTAGGTTGGGCGGCCTTCGCGTTTGCCTGGTCGCGGCGGCTACGGACGCGGGTGCGGCTCGCTCGTCGTGGCCGGCGCCGCGCTGTCGTCGTCGTCCGCGTACGGGTCGTCCCCGTCCTCGTCGTCGTCCCCGTCCGCGTCCCCGGCCGCGAAGGCGGAGGCCTCGGGTTCGAGGGACAGCGTCGGCTTCTCGGCCTTGATGCGCGCCAGGACGCCGTTCACGAACGACGGCGAGTTGTCCGTGGACAGGTCCTGGGCCAGGGCCACCGCCTCGCTGATCGCCACCGGGTCCGGCACGTCCGCCGCCCACAGGAGCTCGTAGACGCCGATCCGCAGGATGTTCCGGTCGACGGCGGGCATCCGCTCCAGGGTCCAGTCGACGAGGTTCCAGGAGATCAGCTCGTCGATGCGCTCGCGGTTGGTCGCCACCCCCCGGACGAGGGCGGCCGCGTACGGCTGGACCGGCACCTCGCCCAGGGACTGCCGCTCGCTGAGCAGCTCAAGCGTCGGCAGGCCGCGCAGCTCGGCCTCGAAGAGGATGTCGAGCGCGCGCTTGCGGGCCTTGCTGCGAGCGGCCACTTACGCCCGGCCGAGGTAGGCGCCGGTGCGGGTGTCGACCTTGACCTTCTCGCCGGCGGTGATGAACAGCGGGACCTGGATCGTCGCGCCGGTCTCCAGCGTCGCCGGCTTGGTGCCGCCGGTCGAGCGGTCGCCCTGCAGGCCCGGGTCGGTCTGCGCGATGACGAGCTCGACCGCGGCCGGCATGTCCACGTACAGCGGGGTGCCCTCGTTGAACGCGATCGTGACGGTCTGCTCCTCGAGCAGGTAGTCCGCCGCGCCGCCGACCACCGCCGCCGGGATGCGGGGCTGGTCGTAGTCGCTCAGGTCCATGAAGACGAAGTCCTCGCCCTCGCGGTACAGGTACTGCATCTCGCGCTTGTCGACGTTCGCCACGTCCACCTTGATGCCGGCGTTGAAGGTCTTGTCGACCACCTTGCCGGACAGCACGTTCTTCAGCTTGGTGCGCACGAACGCCGG
>DAHWEX010000697.1 GCA_027326205.1 Actinomycetota bacterium | reverse complement strand
GCGCCCGCCGGCCGTTCCGCCGCGCCGCCCCCCGCCGCGGCCGCCCGCGCGGCGGGCCGCACCGTCGCCAGGGCGCAGGTCAGCGCGGAGAACGCCACGCCCCTCTGTAACCCGGTCGCCTCCAGCCTCGCCCCGGCGGGCCCGCCGGACGTGACCGCGGGCTCGTGGATGGCCCAGATCAGGCAGCGCGGCTACCTGATCGCCGGGGTGGACCAGAGCACTTACCACTTCGGCTACCTCAACCCGCTCGACGGCAAGATCGAGGGCTTCGACATCGCGATGATCCAGGCGGTGGCGCAGGCGATCTTCGGCAGTCCCGACAAGGTCGAGTACAAGGCGATCTCCGACGAGGAACGGGTCCCCGACATCCTCAACGGCAGCGTCGACATCGTCGCGCACACGATGACGATCACCTGCGGCCGGCTGCAGCAGGTGGACTTCTCCAGCGTCTACTTCGACGCTAAGCAGCGGGTGCTCGTGCCCAAGGGCTCCGCCGCGGTCAACGGCCTGGCCGGCCTGGCCGGGCAGAAGGTCTGCGCGACGACCGGATCCGACTCGGTGGCGACGATCGACAACTACCCGGCGCACCCGAAGATCATCGCCGTCGAGGTCCCGTTCTGGACCGACTGCCTGGTGCTGCTCCAGCAGGACCAGGTGGCGGCGATCTCCACCGACGACGCGATCCTCTACGGCCTGCGGGCCCAGGACCCGTTCACCGAGGTCGTCGGCCCCAACCTGGAAGACGAGCCCTACGGCCTGGCGATCTCCAAGCAGCACCCGGACTTCGTGCGGTTCGTGAACGCGGTGATCGCCGGGTACGAGTCCGACGGCGACTGGGAGCGGGCCTACAAGCAGTGGGTCAACCCGGTCGGCGCCCCGTTCCCCGTCCCCCGCTACGCGAACTGACCGCGCCGCCCCGGCCACCACTGATAACAGCAACAGGCGCGGAGCGCGGGCCGGCGTCCCGGGTCTCCCGGACGCATCCGGCAGGTGAACACTTTGTGAGGCGGGTCACGGGCCCTTCCCGATGGACTACAGTGGTATAGACCACCGGAAGGGGATTAAAGGATGAGCCGGCGTGCGAAGATCGTGTGCACCCTTGGCCCCGCGACCACAAGCCAGGAGCAGATCACCGCGCTGATCAGCGCCGGCATGGACATCGCGCGACTGAACATGAGCCATGGCAACCATGGCGACCACCTAGTGAGATACAACCACGTGCGGGCCGGGTCCGACGCGACCGGTCGCGGGGTCGGCGTCCTCGCCGACCTCCAGGGGCCGAAGATCCGCCTCGGCGAGTTCCCCGGCGGCCCGGTGCGCCTCGCGGCGGGGGATGAGTTCGTCATCACCACCGAGGACATCCCGGGCGACGCCCGCGAGGCGTCAACCACCTACGAGGGCCTCGCCGACGACGTCCGGGTCGGCAACCGCATCCTCATCGACGACGGCAACGTGCAACTCGACGTCACCGGCGTCAGCGGCAGCCGCGTCTACCTGCGGGTCGTGGTGGGCGGGAAGATCTCCGACCACAAGGGGATCAACCTCCCCGGAATCAACGTCAGCGCCCCGGCCCTGCCGGAGAAGGACGAGCACGACCTCCGCTGGGCCCTGGCGACGGGCGTGGACATGGTCGCGATGTCCTTCGTGCGCACCCCGGACGACGCGCAGCTCGCGCGCAAGATCATGCAGGACATGGGGCGCCCCGGCGTCCCGCTGATCGCCAAGATCGAGAAGCCGGAGGCGGTCCGCTTCCTGCCCGACATCGTGGACGCCTTCGACGGGATCATGGTCGCCCGCGGCGACCTGGGCGTCGAGCTCCCGCTTGAGCAGGTGCCCGCCGTCCAGGCGCAGGCCATCAAGCTCGCCAGGGAGCGGGCCCGCCCGGTCATCGTCGCGACCCAGATGCTCGAGTCGATGATCAACTCGCCGCGCCCGACCCGCGCGGAGGTCTCCGACGTGGCCGGAGCGGTCACCCAGGGCGCGGACGCGGTGATGCTCTCCGCGGAGAGCAGCGTCGGCGCCTACCCGATCGAGACGGTCGCCACGATGAGCAGGATCGTCGCCGCGGCCGAGGAGTCCTCGCTGCTCTCCGAGCACCACCTGACGCGGCGGCCGACGACCACCGGCGGCGCGATCGCCCGTGCCACCGTCGAGGTCGGCGCGATCGTCGGGGCCAAGGCCCTGGTCGCGTTCACCCTGAGCGGGGAGACCGCGCGCCGCCTGGCCAGGTACCGCTCGCCGATCCCGCTGCTCGCGTTCACGACCGACCCGGCGACCAGGAGCCAGCTCGCGCTCACCTGGGGGGTCGAGACGTTCATCGTCCCCGAGGTGCAGCACACCGACGACATGGTGCACGAGGTCGACGCGGCGCTCATCCGGATGAACCGCTGCGCGATCGGCGACAAGATCGTGATCGTGGCCGGCAGCCCGCCCGGAAGCCCGGGCAAGACGAACGCGCTGCGGGTGCACCGCATCGGCGACGCGATCAACCTCCCCTATCCCTGATAGATCCAGCACAAGAAGCGGCCCGCGCGGGTTCCCCCGCGACGGGCCGCTTCATTACAATCCCTCCAGGCGCGCTCCGCCGTGGCGGGACGGCATCCGTCCACCTGAACACGATGCTGTATGCTCCAGTTGACGCAGGGCCGAAAGGTTCTTTTGTTCGAACATGATCGGGATGTCTTGAAGTGCCGCCGTGCCGCCTCATCGTTATCGTTCGCCGGAGCGGGCCGGGAAGTGCCGCCGCGAGCGGCGAACAAAGCGGCTTTGATATGTGAGAATCCAAGAAAATGGCGTCCTGACCGTGGCGGACATAGGCTAATGTCCAGGCGAGCGCGGAATGTCGCCAGGCGGACAGGAGCGGGGTTTCGGGTATGGGCACGTCACCGGATGATTCGCTAGGCGCGAAAATGTGCACGGCGTGTTCAGGAAAATCCAAAAACCCTGTTGTCGCAGGTGAAGACGGCTACTGTCTGTCCTGTGGCCGGCGGGTCGATGCGGACAGGGATCAGGTGGAAGACAACAGGGACCGGGTCGAATGGAATCTCGGCCAGGTGGCCGGGGTCAGCGACAAGGGGTTGCGGCACTCCCGGAACGAAGACGCGATGGATTTCGCGGTTGTCGACACCGAGGCAGGCCCGATCGCGGTGGCGATCGTGTCCGACGGGGTCTCCTCCGCGCCGCGGCCGCATGACGCGTCCTGGCGGGCGGTGCAGACGGGCATCGAACTGCTCGCCGAGGGAGTCAACCAGGGAGCCGACCCGGTCGAGGTCTCGCGGACGGCGGTGCAGGCCGCCGGGCAGGCGCTGACCGGGCTCGTCGGCCCGGAGGGCGCGCCGGCCGCGACGTACGTGTCCGCGATCGTCACCCCGCGGCAGGTGACGGTGTGCTGGCTGGGCGACAGCCGCGCCTACTGGCTCGC
>DAHWEX010000545.1 GCA_027326205.1 Actinomycetota bacterium | reverse complement strand
AGGCCTCGCCGGCCGGCGGCGGGGCCGTGCAGAACGTCAACCTGACCACGCTCGGCGGCCGGATCGAGGTCACGATCTCCGGCATCGGCACGCTCAGCAACCCGGTGCAAACGCGGTGACGGACCTCCCGTCGCCCGCGCTGCTGCGCACCGAGGTCGACGTCGTGCTCGCGGACTGGGCGTGGCACCTCGACCATCATGACTACGAGGCGGTCGCCAGCCTGTTCACCGAAGACGCGCTGTTCGTCACCGGAGCGGTGGAACTGCGCGGCAGGTCCGCGATCAGGAACCGCTATACCGAACGGGCCCAGGTGAGAAGCACCAGGCACACGTACAGCGGCCTGCGGGTCAGCCCGGTTCCCGGCCGCACCGCCACCGTTCCCGGTTCTGCTGGCGAGCACGTCCGCGTCGTCACCATGGTGCGGGCCTGGTCCACCTGGGTGAACTTCGCGGCCAACGCGGCCGCCCCGGTCGACGACGTGGGCGTTTACCTGGTGGCGGACTTCGAGGACGTGCTGGTCTCCGCGGCCAGCGCGGACGGCCGGCGGTGGTACATCGCCGAGCGCCGGATCATCCCGGTCTTCCGCGACCCGTCCCGTGCCCCGGAGCTCGGCGCCTGAGGCAGCCACGGGGACCCGCGAACCGTTCGGGATGGGCGGTTTGCCCGGCGGGTTAGGCAGGCGCGCCGCCGGCCGGCTCGGCGGCCAGGATGTCGGGCGCCTCAAGCCGCATCAGGTCGTCGCGGGTCCACGCGCGCCGCAAGTCGGAGGAGATGCGGTGCGCGTGCCGCAGCCGGGAGAGCTCGAGTTCGTTGCGGACGGTGCGCGCGTTGGCGAAGTGCGGCCCGGTCATCATCGCGGAGACCTGGCCGCGCAGCGCCTGCTCCGCCGCTGGCGACATGTAGTAGTTGGCCTGGTCGAGCATCAGCCGGCCGATCGCGGTGAGCTCCTCGATGTCGTAGGAGGCGAAGTCGAGGTGGTGCGCCACCCGGGACCGCATGCCCGGGTTGGACTCGAAGAACACCTCCATCCGGTCCTTGTAGCCGGCCAGGATCACCACGAGGTCGTCCCGGTCGTTCTCCATCACCTGGAGCAGGATCTCGATGGCCTCCTGCCCGTAGTCCTTGGAGTCGGTGCCCCGGTACAGGTAGTAGGCCTCGTCGATGAACAGCACGCCGCCCTTGGCCCGGTCCAGGACGCGCTTGGTCTTCGGCGCGGTCTGCCCGATGTACTCCCCCACCAGGTCGTCTCGCATCGCGTGGACCAGGCTCGGGGTCTGCAGGTAGCCGAGCTGGTGCAGCAGCGTGGCCATCTTGAGCGCCACGGTCGTCTTGCCGGTGCCGGGCGCTCCGGTGAAGCACATGTGCAGGTTCGGCCGGGGCGCGGTCAGCCCGTAGCGCTGCCTAGCCCGGTCGACCAGGAGCAGCGCCGCGATCTCCTCGACCCGCTTCTTCACCGCGGCGAGGCCGACCAGGTCCCGGTTCAGCTCGCCGATGATGTCGTCGATCCCGGCGGCGGCGCGCTCGGCCGCGAACGTGACCGTCTCGTCGGGGCGCGCCTCGGCGCCCCGCTTGTCCCCGCGCTTCGCCCGCGCCGTCCTACCGTTGCCCGGCTGAAAACCGCTCACATCACTTCCCTGTCGCTCCTCGCTGGATTCAGTGTGCCCCGCCGGCGCCGGTGCCAGCACAAGTTCGGTGCCAGAGCGGCAAATCGCGTCACCGGTGTCACCAGTGTCACCAGTGTCAGCGGGCTCAGCCGGCGTCAGCCTCGGTCTCGGCGGAAGCGGACCGGTCGGCCAGCCGGTCGATCGCCCAGGCGAGGGCGTCGAGCGCGGGGACCGCGGCCGCGAGCGACCGCCGCTGCCTGGCGGGCAGCGTGGAGAGCGCCCGGTGAAGGACGGCGGCGTTGGTGGACTGCCAGGAGAGCACGGCCTCGCGGCCCGCCGCGGTGACGGTCAGCTCGACGGCGCGCTTGTCGCCGACGGCCGCCGCCCGGTCGAGCATGCCGCGCGCGCTGAGCGCGTTCACGATCGTCGTCACCGTGTTGGGCCGCATGTTGAGCAGCCGGGCGAGCTGCCCCGGCCGCGCGCCCGGGTGCTCGACGACCGCGGAGAGCAGTTCCAGTTGCGCCACGGCGAGGGTGTTCCCCGGGTCGGCGACCCGGGCGCCGCGGCGCAGCGCGCGGCGCAGCCGGGCGATTCCCTCGGCGAGCCCGTCCGGCTGGGGGCCCGGGTCGGCGGGCCCGTGGCTCAATCCCGCGCTGGTCATCCGGGTGCCGGTCACAGGATGCCGTCCGTTACGCCGACGGCATCGGGCGCGTCGCCCGGTGCCCCCTCGGCCCGGGCGATGCGCCCGATGCCCGCCCAGGTCGCGGCGAGCGCGACGACGGCGAGCGCGGCCATCGAGACCGCCTGCCCGGTGCCGAGCTGACCAGGGCCGGAGTGCCCGGACGCGATCCGGCCGATGTGCAGGCCGAGCGTCACGACGACCACGCCAAGAGCCGTGCCGATCCCGCGCGTCATGTTCACCATCCCGCCAGCGGTGGCGGCGTTCCCCGCCGGGATCGCCGCCATGATCTCCGCGTTGTTCGCCGGAGTGTAGATGCCGAGGCCCGCGCCGAGCAGGCCGAGCAGCACCACTGTTACCGCATGCGGGGCGGGTACCGCCAGCGCCGCGGCGGCGACCGCCGCCGCCAGGCCGCCGACCCCGCACCGGCGCCGGTTGGACCAGGAGCCGGGCAGCAGCCGGTCACCCGCCACCGCGCCAAGCCCGAAGCCGACCGGCAGGGTGGTCAGCAGCAGGCCGGCCGCGAGCGCGCTGCCGCCCGCGGCGGTCACCAGCTGCGGGAAGAGCACGAGCGGCCCGAAGAGCACCAGGTACGCGCCGAGCGCGCCGCCGAGTCCGCGGCCGATGCCGAGCCGCGCCATCGCGGCGAAGTCGAGGAG
>DAHWEX010000538.1 GCA_027326205.1 Actinomycetota bacterium | reverse complement strand
GGAGCGCGGTCTCGGATCCGTCCCACCGCCATTTGTAGAGCGCGGCGAGCCTGGGGCCGGGGTATTCCTCCCAGTCCAGGAGGTCGGTGACCAGGCAGAACATCTCTTTCACCTCCTGGCCCTCGATCTCGACGAAGTACTCGATGACGCGGACGGTCATGGTGACGCCGTCGCCGGAGACCCGCGCCAGGTACGAGTGATCGGGATAGATCTCCGAGATCTTGTCCAGCCTGATGTCGCTTTTGAGCCGGACGGCGAAGTGCGTGAGCCCGGCCAGTGCCTTCAGGCGGAGGACGCCGTGCCAGAGCCGGTCCAGCAGCCAGACCTGGTCTTTCGAGAGCACGTGCGGATAGTCCCGCATCGCCGCGTCGAGAAGGCACTGCTCGGACGCGGTCTTGTCCGTCCCGGCCGGGCCCCAGGTCATCGCGAGCAGGGATCTCGTGAGGCAGTTGTTCATCGGGTACAGCCGCACGGACGGCCATGCTGATGAGTCGTCCGCGGTGCCGACGGACCCGAACACGGCCCGGTTTTCCGGCGTGTCGGGGACCCGCAGCACCGACCCGTCGGCCGAGCAGGCCGTCAGCGGATGCTCCTTCCCGATCGTGAGGGCCTGCGCGTCCCGTTCGGCGTGCTCGTCCTGCGCGGCGGCCAGCACCGTGTCCTGCAGTTCCTTCAGCGGGGCCGGGCCCAGCGCCCGGCGCCAGTCCAGGCAGGCCCGCTCCGACGCCGGATGCCACAGCCTCGACCACGGCACCAGGGCCAGGTCCCCGGCCAGCGCGATGATCACGTCACTGAGCTGCGCTTGCGGCATCAGGGTCTGCAGCACGATCGCCCGGATCATGAATGCCGCGGCCAGCAGCCGGTCGTATGCCCCCTTGACGTATCTCCTGTCCAGGACCGCGCGCTCCGCGATGCCGTCGATCACCCCCGGCCCGGCGTGCGCGTCCAGCCAGTCCTCCAGCGGCCCGAGCGTCGCGTGATGAACCGGGCTGCCCGCCGCCCGGACCTCCCCGTCCCTCGTGACCTGCGCTTCCGTGACCGCCACGACCTTCAGGAACACGACCCGGCCGCCCGTCCGGATCTTCTCCGTCCCCCCGATCACCAGCGCGGACCGGTCCGCCTCGGCCAGGCCCCGGCCGCTCTTCAAAGGCGGGGAGACCAGCTCCAGCGGCACCGCGACCATCATCCCGGCCGAAACGGGCACGGCATGCGACGGGACAGGGTAAGAAGACACGAGAGGCTCCGGTGGCGAAGTGGGACGTAGACACTCACACTTCTATCCGGAGCCTCGCCCGTTCCGCAGGAAACCTGAGCAACAACCCCGCAGCCAGGAACAATCACACAGCGCAACCACGAACGGGACCAGCCCTCACCTGTTTCGCCTCAAAAGCCGCTGGCATTGGCCTCGGTCCCGTCCAGGACGAGCAATGGTTCATGGTCCAGCAGGAAGCCGAAGTTCGGCGACCTGCGCGCCAGCTCCCTGATCCGAAAGTAAGACTTCAGCCGGGCAGGCGGCAGCAGCCGGCGGCGGTTTGTGCCGTCGGCTTCCGGGTTGGGCTGGGTTAGCCGGCCTGGGCGGTTAGTTCTCCGGTGCCGGGGTCGAGGGGCTCGAGGGTGACCTTCCAGCCGAGGCGTTCGAGGCTGCGGACGTGGCCGCGGGCCTGGCGGGTGGTGCCGGCGCGCTCGTCGTAGTAGCCGGGGCCGAGCTCGGCGTACTCGGCTTCAGGGTCGGACAGCAGGGCGTGGGCGGCCACGAGCTGGGTTCTCATGATGGCTACCTGGGCTTTCTTCTTGGGCATGTGCCGGACCAGGCGGCGGAGCTTGGCGCCGAGGAACGTCTGGGTCCGGCCGACGCTCACGGCGGCCTCGCCGAGGGCCGCGCCGATGCAGGGACTGCCGTTCCCGGTGGCGCTGCCGCCCTTGCGCCTGCCGCCGGACTCCTTCGGGCGGGGAGCCACGCGGGCCCAGGAGCACAGGTGCCCGGCGGTCGGGAAGGCGCTCATGTCCACCCCGATCTCGCCGATCAGGTCCTGGGCGGTCTTCATCCCGAAGCCCGGGATCTGGTCCAGCTGGGCGAGCTGCCGCTCGTACGGCTCGCACATGACGGCGATCTTCTCGTCCAGCACGGCGACCTGCCTGTCGTAGTGGTCGATGTTGTCCAGCATCATCGACAGCACGAAGGCGTGCTCCTCAGTGAAGAACGAGCAGTCCAGGGCCTCGCGCAGCGCCGCGAGCTTGCGGCGCATCACGCCGCGGGCCATCTCCGCCAGCACCCGCGGGCTGCGCTCGCCGGCGGCGAGCGCGCGGAGCATCTCCGTCCCGGAGACGCCGTGGACGTCGCTGATCACCGATGACAGCTTCAGGTGCGCGTCCTCCAGCAGCTTCTCCACCCGCTGCTTCTCCGCGGTGCGGGCCTGGGTCAGCCGCCGGCGGTAGCGGGTATGGGTCCGCAGCCGCCGGATGTCCTCCGGCGGCACGAACGAGCCAGCCACCGACCCTTGCTCGGTCACCTTCGCCAGCCACACGGAGTCCAGCTTGTCGCTCTTCGGCCGCCCGGGCTGCGCCTTGACCTTGGACGCCTGGTACAGCACGCACTCCAGGCCCTGCTGCTCCAGCAGGAAGTAGGCCGGCTTCCAGTAATCGCTGGTGCTTTCCATCCCGGCGCGCTCCACGCCCCAGGAGCGCAGCCAGTCCGCCAGCTCCAGCAGCTGCCGGCGCGTCGTGCCGAACTCTCTCGTCTCCTGCGCCCGGCCGCCCTTCCTGGTCTCGCTCGGCACGCGGACGGTGACCATCACCGACTGCTTGCCGATGTCGATGCCGGCGGCCCGCTCGCAGAACAGCGGCTCGTCCTGGGCCTCTTCCATCGCCCTCTCCTATCATGGGGGTTGCGGTAAAAGGTGACGGCCGCCCGCAGGAGCCGAAGGGCAAGCGGAAATCTGATCCGCGGGCTCGAAGCACCAGTGCACAGCCCACAAGAAGGCTCCCGGCGTCAGGCTAATCCTCGGGGTCGCGCCCGCCATGGAGAGACGACGTCAGCGAGCGGCCGCACCACCCGCATCATCCCGCCCGCCCCGCCCCGCGAGGCCGGAAACCCGGACGAATCCAACCCCGCGAGGCCACAGAGCGCCAGCAACGCCAGCC
>DAHWEX010000534.1 GCA_027326205.1 Actinomycetota bacterium | reverse complement strand
GATCTCGACCAGCGCGTTGACCGGGATGACCACGCCCTTGGACGGGGCCTTGGCCCCGGTCAGCCCGACCAGGACGACAAGGAGCGTCTGCCCGACGCTGATCACGCTGAGCACGACGATCTTGGAGAACAGGTAGGCGATGGGCGACTCCCCCGCCATCCGTTCTCGTTTGTAGATCTCGCGTTCCTTGATGATCTCGCGGATCGACAGGGCCGTCCCGGACAGCACGCAGGACATCACCAGGATCATCAGCACCTGGATCGCGTTGCCGTTGGTGCCCTTGGTCAGCGGCGTGGTCCCGTTGAGCAGGCCGAACTTGTCCGGCGTCGCCCGGACCAGGACGCCGAGCAGCATCGGCATGAGCACGGTGGTGGCCAGGAAGACCTTGTCCGCCACCATGACCCGCAGGTAGCGGCGGGCCAGCGTGGTCATCTGGTTGAACGTGCTGATCTGCTTGGGCTTGGGCGCGTCATCCGGCCGCCGCTCGCTGCGCTGGCTGGCGACGGAGATCGGGGTGGCGACGTACTTCACGTACTCCGCCGACGCCTTGTACTCGGCGGCGAAGTCGCGCTGCGGCTCGGCGGCGAACTTGGCGAAGACGTCCGCCCAGTCGCCCGCCTGGAAGTAGCGCAGTCCCTCGGACGGCGGCCCGAAGAACGCCATCTTGCCGCCCGGCTGCAGCACGATGAGCCGGTCGCACTGGTCGATCAGGTCCGACCCGACGTCGTGGGTGATCACGACGACCGACTGCCCGTCTTCCGCGTCCTTGTCGGCCATCTTGCGCATCAGCGCGAACATGTCCCGCTTGAGGTGCGGGTCGAGCGGGGAGGTCGGCTCGTCAAGGAACAGCAGGGAGGGCGACGTGAGCAGTTCCAGGCCGATGTTGACCCGCTTGTTCTGGCCGCCGGACAGGTTGTGGATCGGCTTGTCCTTGTGCTCCGTCATCGACAGCTCGCCGATCACCTCGCTGACCCGGCTGTTCCGCTCCTCCGTCATGGTGTCGGGGGAGAAGCGGAGCTTGGCGGCGTAGCCGAGCGCGGACTGCGCGGTGAGCTGGTCGTGGATGACCGAGTCCTGCGGCACCAGGCCGATGCGGTGCCGCAGTTCGTCGTAGTTGTCGTACAGGTCGCGGAAGTCGTAGAAGACGTTGCCCGTCGTGGCCTGGTTCTTCCCGGTCAGCGCGTTGAGCAGGGTCGACTTGCCGGCCCCGGCCGGGCCGATGACCGCCATCATGGACCGCGCCGCCAGCGGGAACGTGATCCCGTCCAGCAGTACCTTCGGCTTGCCGTTGCTGCTCACGACGACGCTCAGGTCGTGCGCCTCGAACGTGGCGTGGCCGTCGTCGACGTACTCGATCAGCTCGCCGCCGACCAGCCGGAAGGTGGAGTGGCCGATCGCGATGATGTCTTCGTCGTTCAGCTCGGCCTGGTTGACCCGCGCGCCGTTGACGTACGTGCCGTTGTGGCTGCCCAGGTCGATGATCGAGTACTGACCGGTCGGGCTGCGGCGCAGCTCGGCGTGCGTCTTGGACACGCCCAGGTCGGAGATGACGACATCGTTGTCCGGGCGGCGGCCGATCTTGACGACCGTCGACTGCTGGATGCGGATGCGCGAGGTCGGCTCGCGCAGCACGCCCGGCATGAACGTCGTGTCCCCCGACGCCACGCCGCCGCCGAATTCCGGCCCCGGCCCCGGCGGCTGCTGGCCGTACCCCTGCGACCGCCCGTTCCCCTGCCGGGCCGGGTCCGGAGCCGGCGGCTGCTCGGGCACGGGCGCCAGTTCGAAGCTCATCACCGGGCCGTCCTCCGGGTGCCCGAAGTGCACCACGCACGGGCCGGTTATCTCCATGCGGCTGACCCGCTGGTTGCCAAGGAACGTGCCGTTGCGGCTGCTCGCGTCTTCGAGCACCCAGACCGGTCCCTCCGCGCGGATCACCGCGTGGTTCCACGACGCCCGGGCGTCGGAAAGAGGTATATCCGCCGACTCGTCCCGCCCGATGCGGTACTCGCGCCCACTATCCAGCCGGTGCGTGTTACGCAGTGTGCGTACCAGCAGCGGAGGTGCGGCATGTGAGCTTTGCGCCACTTGATTCCCCACCGCTGAATTCCTCCCGCTCAATCTTGCTTCGCTGACAAGTTAACCAGTTCGTCACACGGCTGTTAGCGTGCGGTTATGCAAACGAGCAGCCCGCCTGCTTGCCGACGTCAGGATCGCGGACTGCTCTTGAGTCACCCTTGAGCCCCCCCTTGAGTCTAGGGCTCAAGGGTGATTTCCGGAATCTGGTGAACTATAACTACGACGGGACGTTTTAACTTCGAGCAAGCGTCGATATCTGTCGATACGCAATTCGGCAGCGGAGACCCGGGGGACACCCATGAGCACCGATCCCACCCAGCCGTTGCGGGCTCCTGCCTCTCCGCCCGAGGAACCCGAGACGGAGCAGCCCCAGGCAGCGCAGCCGACCGTGCAGCCGACCGTGCAGGCCCCGGTGGTCAAGGCCCCCGCACCGCCGGCCCCCCCGGTCCCGCCGCCCGGGCTGCCCAGCCAGCCCGCGGCGCCGTGGGGGCAGGAGGCGGCCACGCGGGCGGTTCCGAAGTGGCAGGCACCGCCGCCCCCGCCCCCACC
>DAHWEX010000519.1 GCA_027326205.1 Actinomycetota bacterium | reverse complement strand
CGGGCGGCCAGCAGCATCCCCGCCGAGGTCGCGAGGCCCCCCGCCAGCGAGGCGAGGGTGAAGATGACGATGCCTGCCATGAACATCCGGCGGCGCCCGAGGATGTCGCCAGCCCGGCCGCCGAGCAGCAGCAGGCCACCGAAGGCGAGCGTGTACCCGTTCATCACCCACGACAGGCTCGTCGAGGAGAAGTTGAGCCCGGTCTGGATGTGGGGAAGGGCGACGTTCACCACGGTGGCGTCAAGAATGACCATGAGTTGCGCGCCCAACATGATGGTGAGCGCGAGGTGCGGCCTGGCACGGTGGTCACGGATGCCGTTAACATCCGTTCCTCGCCCTGCCAGGCCCGAGGTACGATGAGGAAAGATTCGGAGGTTCACTCCGGTTACTATACGGAGGCTTCCTCCGTTTTGCAAACCGGTAGGGTGCGTTGACTAATGGACATGATCGGTAAGACCCGCGGCGACGCGGGCGGCAACGTGGCCGGCAACGTGGCCGGCGCGACTGGCGCGACTGGCGATGAACCGCGGATGCGCGCCGACGCGCGCCGCAGCCGCGCCAAGCTCCTGGACGCCGCGACGGCGGCATTCGCCGAGGGCGGCGCGGACGCGCCCCTGGAGGACATCGCCAGGCGGGCCGGCGTCGGTATCGGCACGCTCTACCGGCACTTCCCGACGCGGGTCGACCTGCAGGCGGCGGTGTACCGGAGCCAGGTGGAGACGGTCTGCGCGGCGGCGGACGAGTACATGACGAGCACCACGCCGGATCAGGCCCTGGCCGGCTGGCTGCGCGCGATGGTCGCCTACCTCGCCACCAAGCGCGGCCTGTCCCGCGCGCTCGTCGACTCGCTCGGCAGGGACTCCCGGCTGATCACGAGCTGCTGGAGCGCGATGACCGATGCGACCGAGCGGCTGATGACCAGCGCGCAGCAGGCGGGCCTGCTGCGCGACGACATCAAGCCGACCGACGTGCTGCGCCTGGTACACGGGGTGGTGATCGCCACCGAGCAGGCGCCGGAGGACACCGACCGGCTGCTCGGCCTGATGCTCGACGGGCTGCGCCCGCAGCCCCGCGGCCCGGCCGGAGGCTGACCGCCGCACGCGGGCGGGCAAAGCCCTGCGCGCCGGGGCGGGCGGGCGACGAGCGGACGCGGCCAGTCGCAGCCGCGGCCCGTTCGGCAGGCTCTCGGGTTTGACCCCGGCTCTCGCGTGTGACCTTGGCTAGAGGACCGGGGGGCGGTTCTCGTAGGAGGTGGACAGCACCACCGTGGTGCGGGTCGCGACGTTCGCGAGCGTGCGGATCTGCTGGAGCAGGTCCTCGAGGGCGACCGGGGAGGCGACCCGGACCTTGAGGATGTAGCTCTCGTCGCCGGCGACGCTGTAGCACGCCTCGATGGCGCCGAGCTCCTTGAGCCGGTCCGGCAGGTCGTCGGGGGCCGACGGGTCGAATGGCTTGATCGACACGAACGCGGTCAGCGGCAGCCCGATCACCTCGGGGTCACAGAGTGCGACGTAGCCGGTGATCACCCCCTCGGTCTCCAGCCTCCGCACCCGCTGGTGCACCGCTGAAACCGAAAGACCAGCCTGCCTGGCAAGTTCCGTAAAGCTCATCCGCCCGTTGCGAGACAGCAGTGACACGATCCGCCGGTCGATCTCTTCCACTACGACAACTTAGCGTGAAATTGCACGTCCCGTGAGTGCCAGCGGTAACGGGTTTGTCTCGGGTGCCCCTCCTGCGCAACAAAAGTCGCACCAGTAACACGGAGCCTGGGACTTTGCGGCGGCCGGCGCGCGCACCGCGCTGCCCGCGCCGGCTCCGCGGAACGAAAACCGCCGTACAGTGCGTTGGACGGTCAAAGTCGTCCGACACGATGAGAGACTGGAAGCATGCAGCCGGAAGAACTCTATGAACTGGACCCTGACGAATCACCGGAGGTAGAGGGCCCCGACGGCGCCGGAACCGACGGTTTGGCCCTGCTCGTGTTCCTGGAAGGGTTCATGGACGCGGGGGCGGCGGGGCGCCTGCTCACGGAGCACCTGCTCGATGCCTTCGAGCACACCACGGTGGCGCGGTTCAACACCGACCGGCTGCTCGACTACCGCTCCCGGCGGCCGTTGATGACGTTCGACGACGGCAAGTGGGAGACCTACGAGGCGCCGGAGCTGTCGGTCTTCAGGGTCTCCGACGCCGTGGGCAAGCCGTTCCTGCTGCTCACCGGCCCCGAGCCGGACCACGAGTGGGAGGCGTTCGCGGCCGCCGCGCGGACGCTCGCCGAGCGCCTGGGCGCCGGGCCGATGATCACCTACTTCGGCGTGCCGATGGGCATACCGCACACGCGGCCGCTCGGCGTCATCACGCACTCCACCCGGCCGGGCCTGGTGACCTCCAAGGTGCCGCTGCCGTCGAAGCTCCAGGTGCCCGCGTCCGCGTCGTCGCTGATGGAGTACCGCTTCGGCGAGGCCGGCCGGGATGCCATCGGTCTCGTCGTCCAGGTGCCGCACTACCTGTCGCAGGCCGCCTACCCGACCGCGGCGCTCACGCTGATGGACGCGCTCACCGAGGTGACCGGACTCGACCTGCCCGCGCTCGAACTGCGCGAGGCGGCCGACCGGACTCTCACGCTCATCGACCGGCAGGTCGCGGAGTCCGCCGAGGTCGCCGAGCTGGTCCAGGGCCTGGAGGCGCAGTACGACGCGTCGGTCCACGACGGCGAGAACCTGCTGGCCGAGGGCGAGGAAATGCCGACCGCGGACGAACTCGCCGCGCAGTTCGAGCGGTTCCTCGCCGAGCAGCAGAACGGCCCCGACGAGTAACCCGCTAGACGATCACCAGGTCGCGGGGGGCGTTGTTCATCAGCTGGACGCCGCTCCCCGTGGCCGCCGGATCGGCGCAGACGACGATGTCCTCGATGCGGGCCCCGTGCGGGCCGGGGTAGATGCCCGGCTCGATGGAGAACGCCATGCCCGCTTCCAGCGGGATCGTGTTGCCCGCCACGATGTAGGGGTCCTCGTGGGACTCCAGGCCGATGCCGTGGCCGGTGCGGTGGATAAACCACTGGCCGTAGCCCGCGTCGGCGATGAGCTCGCGCGCGGCCCGGTCGACGCTCTCCGCGGTGACGCCGGGCCGGACGCTGCGCGTGGCGGCCTCCTGGGCGGTGTGCAGCACTTCGTAGTACTTCGTGAAGTCGTCGGGAGCATGGCCCATCGCGTAGGTGCGGGTGCAGTCCGAGCAGTAGCCGGACGGCATCGTGCCGCCGATGTCCACCACGACGACGTCGCCGTCCTGGATGACCCGGTCGGAGACCTCGTGGTGCGGGGAGGCGGCGTTCGGCCCGGAGCCGACGATCACGAAGTCGACCTGCACGTGGCCCTCGGCGATGATGGCCTCGGCGATCTTCGCGCCGACCTGGCGCTCGGTGAGGCCGGTCTTCAGCCACCGCGGCACGTTGGCGTGCACCCGGTCGATGGCCTCGCCCGCCGCCGCCAGGGCAGCGATTTCGGCGGCCGACTTGCGCATCCGCAGCGGGGACAGGACGGTGCTCGCGAGGTGCTGCCGCGCCCCGGGGAAGGCGTCACGGAACTGAAGCGCGTGCAGGGCCCACATCCGGTCGGAGAGGGCGATCTCGCGCGGGTCGCCGACAGCCTTCTTGATTAGCCCGAACGGGTGCCCGGTCTCTTCCCAGGTGACGATCTCCAGGCTGAGCGCGCCGGCCGGAGAGGCCTGGGCCGCCTTGAGCTCGAGGGCCGGGACGACGAGGAACGCCTCCCGGCGGGCCGGCACCACCAGGCAGGTCAGCCGCTCCAGTTGCTTGGCGTCGTAGCCGGTCACGTAGCGCAGGTCGGGGCCGGGGGTAAGCAGCAGGACGTCGAGGTCCGCGGCGCGGACCGCGTCGGCGACCTGGGCGAGGCGCTCGCTCGGGTACAGGGCGGGATCGGTGCTCACGTGTCTCCTTCGGTTTTGCGCGCTCGCGTGCGATTCCGGCGCTGTCGACGCGATTCCGGCGCTGTCGCGCTTGTTGCTGTTATCAGTTTAGGGATGACGAGGAAGGACAGTGGATCGTTAGGCGCACCGGGGTCCTCCCAACGATCCGCCTTGTTCCGCGGCGGCGCCCGGAAAGCTCACGAGTTCGTGACCGCGGCGCGGAAGCGGGCCACGGACGAGCCGAGGCCGAGTTCCGCCCCGATCTCCGCGAGGAGTTCGGCGTCCGGCGGGGCGGCGGGCAGGGTGCCGTCGATGTCGTCCCCCAGGGGGACGTCGGTCGCCGTCCGCACGACCGGCGGGGCGATGTCCAGGTAGGGCCGGGCCGCTTCCAGCTTCTTGCGGGTGCCCGGGGGAAAGCCGCCGTGGCCCTTGTCGAGGGCGCTCTTCAGGCTGTCCAGGTCCCCGAAGGCCCGGATCAGCGCGGCGGCGGTCTTCTCGCCGATGCCGGGAACGCCGGGCAGGCCGTCGCTCGGGTCGCCGCGCAGGACGGCGAAGTCGGCGTACCTATCGCCGGGAATGTCATATTTTTTCGCTACTTCAACCTCGGTGACCGGTTCTAGCCGGCTGAGGCCCTTGACCGTGTAGAGGACGCGGACCTGGCGCTTGTCGTCGACAAGCTGGAACAGGTCGCGGTCGCCGGTGACGACGTCGACCGGCTGTGCCGCCCGCGCGGCGAGGGTGGCGATGACGTCGTCGGCCTCGTAGCCGTCGTGCTCGGCGATGGCGATCCCCGAGGCGATCAGCACCTGGGTGATCAGCGGGATCTGCAGGGCGAGGCCGGGCGGGGTCAGCTCGGAGCCGTCCGGTTCGGCGCGGTGCCGCTTGTACGCGGGGATGGCGTCCGTGCGGAAGGCCGGCCGCCAGTCGGCGTCGAGGCAGGCGACCAGCCGCCGCGGGCGGTAGTCCTTGACCAGCCGCGCCATCGCGTCCAGGAGGCCACGGATCGCGTTCACCGGCGTTCCGTCGGGCGCCGTCACCGTCTCCGGCATCCCGTAGAACGCCCGGTAGTACAGGGACGCCGTGTCGAGCAGCATCAACGAGCCCATCCCGCTATCTTGGCACGCCGCCGCGCCGGCCGCGCCGCCGGGCGGCGGGCGCCGGCGGCCGGTGAGCGCGGCGGGGCGGATGCGGCATAATCGGTGGGTGCCGACGCAGCGAACCCCCGACCCCCTTCAGGACACGCCAGTTCAAGACGTGCCGGTTCAGGACACGCCGGTTCAGGACACGCCGGTTCAGGACACGCCGGCGGAGCGGGCGGCCGGGCCGGCCGTCGAACGCTGGCGGTGCCCGGCGGTGCTGCGGGTCAAGTCGCTCGTCCTGGCGGCGGTCGGCGCCGCCGCCGCGGCCCTGTTCTTCCCGGTGTGGTTCGGCGTCCCGGTCGCCGTGCTGCTCGGCGCGTGGGGCCTGGGCATGGCGGCGGCCGGCGGCGCCGTGACGGTGGACCCGGGCGCCGGCACGCTCGTGCTGCGCGTGGGGCTGATCGTCCGCCGGATCCGCCTCACGGACGTCACCGCGGTGCTGGTCGACCAGGCGAAGGTCACTATTGGGCGCCGGGACGCCGGCGAGGTCTCGCTCTACGCCTGGCGCAAGAGCCCGCTGGACGCCCTGCTCCGGGTGCCGGCCGCGGCCGGCGACATCGGGCACGCGGTCGCCAGGGCGGTGG